>CAKSAI010000041.1 GCA_934434905.1 uncultured Lachnospiraceae bacterium
GTGCACTGCTCAGATATTTTTGATATATTTATTGACTAATTCAAGAAAGTCTTTTTTGGTTGAAACCTTGCAGATATGAAACATATTCTTTAATTTATATTTTACGCCGTTTGTGGAGAGAAACATTTTCTCAGCAATCTGTGCATAAGACATGTTATCCAGTAAATAGTTCAGAAGCTTAAATTCATCTTCGGCACAGGAATTTAAAAGCGCCTCAATGCGAAGCATTTCGTTGATCTCAGAGTCGGAATAGAAGCTGTCCTCATCCTTATGGACAGTTTCGGTTGCGTAACTGCATCTGTTGCGCATGGGCAGGTTCTCTGTGGTGCTTCCAACGGTAAAGCTGCTGGAAAGATAAACGGTGACAGAATTAATATTCTTGTTTTTCTGCAAAAGACGGCACAGATCCAGTCCGACCCGCCCAAAGGACTGATAATCGATCCAGGTGTGTGTAATGCACGGAGAGAAGTAATGTGCAAGCAATGTGCCGCCACCGGAGCTTGTTACAAAGAGATTGCTGTCGCTCCGCATAAAGCGTACAAGTGAAATAGCGGCAAAATCGTTTGTACAGATCACCGCATCAAACTCATCTGCCCGCCGCAGGAAATCCTTATAGCATTTTGAAAGGGAACCGTGATTATAGAACAGATCCTCTTCGCGCCCGCCGCAGGACAGAAAAATTTTCTTGCGGAAGGCATCTGAACTGGAATCCGGATTGATGCCATACAGTGCAATGCGGTTTTTCCCGTAGGAGGTCAGATAATCGTACAATATCAGGATGTCACGTGAGATATCAGAAGTAATAACGCTGTACTTGCCGTTATATAAATCCTTTTCGTGATTTCCCAGCAGGATCACGCGGTTGTCAAAATAGGACTCGCACACCTGAATGACAGTGGTCAGCCAGTTCTCATTCGTGCCGATCACGAACATGGTGTCTTCGCCGGTAATGGTGTGGTGCTGCAGGTCGTCCATGGAGGTCAGCATTATTAAGGAAAAGCGTTTTTGGCGTTTTTCTTCAATCAATCCATTTAAAATGTTATTGTACCAGTTGCTGGTTGTGTATTCTGGTTCGCTTATAACATAAAATGACATACGGCCTCCCCGAAGGTAATGCAGGTTTTTACTGTTATTATAGTATAACCATTGGGCAAAATGCAAGCACAAAAAGAGATGTATTTTTTTACCGTGTTTTATTTCTTGTACTAATGGGAAGAAAAAGGCAAAATATAGTCAGATAGCAGGAAAAAATGCCCAGGGTGGATTATAGAAAAATGGAAAAGCAGAACATAGCGGAGCTGCATTGCCGGGATTACTCTGCGCAGGTGAATCTGAGCAGAGGGGCAAACTGTATCAGCCTCAGACATAGGAAATACCGGGCGCGGATTCTCCGGGAGCCGGACGGTTCAAGGGAAGTGGATAATCCTTATCTATACGGGATGCCGATCTTGTTTCCGGTAAACAGGATCGAAGGCGGGGAATTTGAGTTTGAAGGGCGAACCTATCACTTCCCGGTTAATGAGCCGGAAACCGGCTGCCATCTGCATGGAGAACTGCATAAGATGGAGTTTGCGCTTTTGGAAAAAAGTGATAACAGACTGCTCTGTTCCTACCGGGCAGATGTAAAAGCTCCCTACCTGAACTTTCCGCATGAATTTGAAATAAGGATGGAGTATGAGCTTCGGGAAGACGGTTTCCATCACAGGACAGAGATAAAAAACAATTCGGCCGACAATATGCCTGTATTTTTGGGATTTCATACAACCTTTCAGGCATTGTTCACCCGGGGAAGCCGAAAACAGGATATCCGGGTTCTGACGGAAATTTCCGAGGAATATGAGCGGAATATGGAGAATTACCTGCCTACAGGAAATAAGCCGGAGTTTGACGAAGTGAGCAACGCTCTGAAAAAGGGAGATTTTTCACCTTTTGCATGCGCCATCAGCCGTCATTACCGAAGCACAAAAGGCGGACGCATGGTAATTTATGACAAGAAACAGAATCTGAGTGTTGTGTATGAGAATGATGTAAAGTACAATTTCCGGCTCATCTATAACGGAAATGCAGATGAATATATCTGTCTGGAACCGCAGAATTGCCTGGCAAATTGTCCGAATGCTCCGTTTTCAAGAGAAGAAGCGGGCTTTGACTATCTGGCGCCGGGCAAATCAAAAACGTATACCTCCGCGATTTACATATCAGAGGGGGACAGACGGTGAGAATATTATAAAAAGGGGAGTAAACCTATGAAGATTACAAGACTGGAAGTTATGAAGGTAAAACCGAGATGGATGTTTCTGAAGGTGCATACAGACACAGATATCTATGGGCTGGGGGAACCGGTACTGGAAGGGCATTGTACAGCGGTAGAAGCTGTGCTCAGAGAATATGAAGAATACCTGATCGGAAAAGACCCTCTGATGATCGAACATCATCTACAGGCCATGTACAGAGGCGGGTTCTACAGAGGGGGCCCGTTAATGCTTTCTGCGATCAGCGGAATTGAACAGGCACTTTGGGATATTAAGGGAAAATATTATAATGCGCCTGTCTATGAGATGCTGGGCGGAAAATGCCGCAATAAGATCCGCATGTATACGCATGTAAAACGCACGGCGGTTTCGGGAGAGTTTTCCATCGAAGAGATGCTTGACATCACGCAGCAAAGGCTTGATGACGGATATACTGCGATCAAATATTCGATCATCCCGCCGATACGGGCGATTGACAATCCTGCAAGTGTGAGGAAGCATGTGGAACGGTTTGCAGCGGTAAGGGAAAAAATCGGGGACAATGTAGATCTTGCCATTGATTTTCACGGAAGAGTAAGTCCTGCCATGGCGCCTGTACTATGCGAAGCGTTGAAGCCATATCATCCGTTCTTTATTGAGGAACCGGTTCTGCCGGAAAACGTTGACTGTATGGTGAATGTTGCCCGTTCGACCACGATTCCCATTGCAGCCGGGGAGCGGTTATTTGGAAAATGGCAATACAGAGAGCTGCTGGAAAAGCAGGCGGTGGCTATTGTACAGCCTGATATCTGTCACTGTGGCGGTATCTTTGAGGGAAGAAAGATTGCGGTCATGTCAGAGTTGTATTTTGGTTCTGTCGCCCCGCATAATCCATTGGGCCCGATATCATT
This sequence comes from uncultured Lachnospiraceae bacterium, assembly GCA_934434905.1. Taxonomy (GTDB): domain Bacteria; phylum Bacillota; class Clostridia; order Lachnospirales; family Lachnospiraceae; genus 14-2. The sequence continues at coordinate 3,143 of CAKSAI010000041.1, forward strand.
GGCGGCTTGTATCCAACTGGATGCATGTATTCCGAATTTCCTTGTGCAGGAGCATCCGGGAAATCAGGACAAGTCTGATCTTGGCGTGGGTTATATCAAACAGCCGTTTCTTATCAAAGACGGTTATATTGATGTCCCAACGAAGCCGGGGCTTGGTGTAGAGTTGGATGAAGAAGCTTTGAAGGATAAGATTTATGACGGCAGATGGTCAACACCGCGTATTTACCATGAAGATGGAAGTGTTGCTGACTGGTAGGGAGGACTTAAATGAATAAATCAGTATTTGTTACCGGGGCTACAAACGGTACGGGATTTGCCATAGCAGAGAGATTTGCAAGAGAAGGGTATGATGTCTTCGTGGGCAGCAGACGGGAGGAAGAGGCGAAGAAAGCGTCTGAAAGGCTCGCCGCCGAATATGGAATCCGTGCAAAGGGATACGGCACCAGGATATTTGATGAACAGAATGTAAAACTGATTTTTGAAGATATTCGTTCCATGGGGTATCTGTTGGATACGCTCGTGCTTAACGCGGCCAATCTGGGTATGGACCAGATCAGCCTGGACGTCGATATCAACGAGTTTATGGAAGTATACCATACAAATATCGGCTGGAACTTTATGATGGCGCGTGAAGCCGCGAGGCAGATGAGAGAAAAGGGCGGCGGAGCGATTGTGTTCATCACGTCCAACTCTGCGATCAGGGTGACGGAAAACCGATGTGCATATTGCTCTTCCAAGAGCGCGATCCTTGCCATGTCAAAATCCTTTGCAGTGGATTGGGGAAAGTATGGAATACGTTCGAACTGCGTCCTTCCGGGCATGATCAAGACAGAGCGTTGGGAAAACAATGTCAATAATACCAAATATTGTCTGCCGAATTATACACCGATTCAGGATATTGCAGCATTTGAAGATATTGCAAATGCTGCGTGGTATCTGGGAAGCAGCGAGTCGAGAAACACAACGGGCGCAGAGCTTGTGGTTGACGGTGGGATGCTGGCACAGTTGACACCCAATATTGACAGGGAGCTCTGGAAGTAGGAAAGTAAAGCCTGAAAGTAAAAGTCTGATTCATTTCTATCACTTTTCTGTTGTAATCCGCTTTGAAATATAGTAAGATGTTAGACAATAGAAAGCACGCTTCGCGAACTTTCTATTGTCATGAATAATGCAAGAGCGCCGATGGCGTTCTGAATAAGAAAGGAGACAGATTAGATGGAACAGTTGGCGGGAATCGTCTGGATAGCGATCCTGATCGTCATGTTGATCATCGAGATCATAACCCTGGGTCTTACCACGATATGGTTTGCCGGAGGAGCGCTGGTGGCATTTATTGCAGGTATGCTGGGTGCCGGAGTACCGCTGCAGGTGACACTATTTGTCGTGGTATCGCTGGTCTTGCTTGCGGGAACGAGACCCTTTGCGGCTAAGTTCCTGAACAAGAACCGGACGAAGACGAATTCCGAGAGCTTGATCGGGGAGACGGGAATCGTTCTTGAGGATATCGATAATCTGCATGCCACAGGGCAGGTGCAGGTGAATGGCCTGGAGTGGACGGCACGGTCTGCGGATGATACCAGGATCGAGAAGGGTAAGGAAGTGCTGATCGAGGAGATCAGCGGCGTGAAGCTAATCGTGAAAGAAAAGAAAGAGATGGAGGACTAAGAAAATGGGATGGATTATAGGAGTACTGATACTTGTAATTCTTGTTTTAATGATACTGGCATCCTGTGTGAAGATCGTACCGCAGGCACATGCGCTGGTCATTGAGCGACTGGGTGGCTACCAGGGGACATGGGGCGTCGGACTTCACCTCAAGATGCCGTTTATCGACCGTGTGGCGAAGCGGGTGCTCTTAAAGGAACAAGTGGTTGACTTCGCACCACAGCCGGTGATCACGAAGGATAACGTAACTATGCGGATCGACACTGTGGTGTTTTTCCAGATCACGGATCCGAAGCTGTTTGCATACGGTGTGGAGAATCCGATCATGGCTATTGAGAATCTGACAGCCACTACGCTGCGTAATATCATCGGTGATCTGGAGCTGGATGAGACACTGACTTCCAGAGAGACCATCAATACCAAGATGCGTGCGTCCCTGGACGTTGCAACAGATCCCTGGGGTATCAAGGTAAACCGTGTAGAGCTTAAGAATATTATTCCGCCTACTGCGATCCAGGATGCGATGGAGAAGCAGATGAAGGCAGAGCGTGAACGCCGTGAGGCGATCCTTCGTGCAGAGGGTGAGAAGAAGTCCACCATCCTTGTTGCGGAAGGTAAGAAGGAATCCGCGATCCTGGATGCGGAAGCTGAGAAGCAGGCGGCGATCCTTCGGGCGGAGGCCAGGAAGGAAGCTACCATTCGTGAGGCGGAAGGTCAGGCAGAGGCAATCCTTAAGATCCAGCAGGCGAATGCGGACGGTCTTCGTTTCCTGAAGGAAGCAAGCCCGGATGACGCGGTGCTGAAGTTAAAGAGCCTGGAGGCATTTGCCAAGGCTGCGGACGGCAAGGCCACCAAGATCATCATCCCCTCGGAGATCCAGGGCGTGGCAGGTCTGGTGAAGTCTGTGGCAGAAGTGGCGAAGGACGCCGAGTAGCAGGAGGCGGAGCATTATGAATTTATCCGGCCGTAATTTTTTGAAGCTGATGGATTTCTCACCGGAGGAGATCACCTATCTCATTGAGCTGTCGGCAGAATTGAAGGAGAAGAAGAAAAAGGGGATCCCTCACGAGGAACTGAAGGGGAAGAACGTGGCACTGATCTTTGAGAAGACCAGCACCAGAACCCGCTGCGCATTCGAGGTGGCGGCCTACGATCTTGGCATGCATGTCACGTATCTCGATCCCAGCGGTTCCCAGATCGGGAAGAAGGAGAGCATAGCGGATACTGCCAGAGTGCTGGGACGGATGTATGACGGGATCGAGTACCGGGGCTTCGGACAGGAGATCGTGGAGGAGCTTGCACGGTATGCAGGTGTTCCGGTGTGGAACGGCCTGACCAATGAATTCCATCCCACCCAGATGATCGCAGACATGCTTACCATCAAGGAGAAGCTGGGACGTCTGGCCGGTGTGAAGCTGGTTTACATGGGAGATGCCCGCTACAATATGGGTAATTCTCTGATGGTGACCTGCGCCAAGCTGGGGATGAACTTTGTCGCCTGCACCAGCAGGAATTATTTCCCGGATGAAGCGCTTGTCGCTTATTGCAGGGATGTCGCCAAAGAGACCGGGGCGACCATTACTCTTACAGAGGATGTGTCGGAAGGAACCAGGGGCGCAGACGTTATCTACACGGATGTCTGGGTGTCCATGGGTGAGCCGGACGATGTCTGGGCGGACCGGATCCGGGAGCTTATGCCCTATCAGGTCAACAGCAGCGTGATGGAAAATGCCGGGGAGCAGGCTATTTTCATGCATTGTCTTCCTGCGTTTCATGATCTTAAGACAACCATCGGCGCCAAGATCCATGAGAAGTTTGGCATTGATGAGATGGAAGTGACGGATGAAGTGTTTGAGAGCAGCCGATCCGTGGTATTCGATGAGGCGGAGAACCGCATGCATACGATCAAGGCTGTGATGTATGCGACGTTGAAATGATGAGAAAGACAGCCTGGCTTGGCAAAAATATTTATTTTTACCGGGAGACAGATTCTACGAATACAAGAGCCAGGAGTCTGGCGGAGGAGGGAGCCCCCCACGGGAGCGTGGTGGTGGCTGAGATCCAGAATGCGGGCCGTGGTCGGCGCGGGCGTCAGTGGTCTTCGCCGGAGGGCGCAGGTATCTGGTTTACGATCCTCCTAAAGCCCGATATCCGGCCGGACGATGCTTCCATGCTGACACTGGTGGCAGCCATGGCGGTGGCAGGAGGTATTGCGCGGATCACGGGGCTTACTCCCCGGATCAAGTGGCCCAACGATGTGGTGCTGTCCGGGAAGAAGGTCTGCGGTATTCTGACAGAGATGAGCGCGCAGGTGAATCATGTGGACCATGTCGTGGTGGGAATCGGGATCAATGTGAAGCCGCAGGCTTTCTCGCCGGAGATTGCCGGGAAGGCTACCGCCCTGGAGTCAGAATACGGGCAGCCTGTGGTGCGGCCCTTGCTTCTGGAGGCGGTGCTGGAGGAATTCGAACACTACTATGAGCTTTACATGCAGACCATGGACGTGAGTCTCTTCCTGGAAGAATATAATTCGATTCTGGCAAATAAGGATCGGCAGGTGAAGGTGCTGGATCCGGCCGGGGATTATGAGGGAACAGCGCGAGGGATCAATGCCAGAGGAGAGCTTCTGGTGGAACGAGAAGGAGAACTTGTCTTGGTGAACTCCGGGGAGGTATCCGTGCGCGGAATCTATGGGTATGTGTAGGAAGTCGTTTCTTTTGGGACTGGTACGTAGAATGCCGGGAAATACGGAACGCGGGGACAGCCGGGGAGGCGTAAGGAGAAGAAATATGGCAGAAGAAGTAGTGCTGTGCGGCGCCAGTGCATACACGCGGAAGTATTATTTGAATGAGGAGTTCGAAGCGCTTCCGGAGAGCGTGAAGGATGAGCTTAAGATCATGTGCGTGCTTTTTACAGAGGATGTGGGAGGTACGTTGACGCTGGTATTTGATGCGGATGGGAATCTGCGTCTTGAGACTGCCAGTGAGGAAGATGATTTCTTTTATGACGAGATCGGAAGCGTACTGAAGATCAAGGAGTTGCAGCGAACCAGGGAAGAACTGCTGGAATCGTTGGAGTTGTTTTATAAAGTGTTTTTCCTGGGCCAGGACATTGACCGGGAAGAATAGGTGAAGTACAAGGAGAAACATATGCTATTAGGAATCGATGCAGGAAATACGAATATTACCTTTGGCGTTTTTCAGGGGCAGAAGCTGGTGTCTACCTTCCGTATGACTACGAAGTTTCCGCGCACCTCGGATGAATACGGGATCACCATCCGGGATATGCTGTCCCACAACGCCATCAATCCGGATGATATAAAGGATGTCATCGTGGCATCGGTGGTACCCAATGTCATGCATTCACTGCTGAGCGCAGTGATCAAGTATCTGCACACCCATGCCATGGTTGTGGAAACGGGAACCAAGACGGGAATCCGCATCGTGACGGCGCATCCGCAGCAGATCGGTGCGGACCGTATCGTGGACGCGGCCGCAGCCTTTGAACTGTACGGAGGGCCGGTCTTTGTCATTGATTTCGGAACCGCCACCACTTACGATCTGGTGGATGAGACGGGAGCCTTTGTGTCCGGTGTTACGGCGCCGGGAATCCGTATTTCGGCAAAAGCATTGTGGCAGGATGCCGCAAAGCTCCCGGAGATCGAGATCCGCAAGCCTGACAGTGTGCTGGCGAAGGAAACCATCTCCAGTATGCAGGCCGGTCTTGTCTACGGACAGATCGGGCAGACGGAGTATATCGTGAAGCGGACCAAACAGGAGACCGGGATCAAGGATCTTAAGGTGGTGGCTACCGGGGGACTGGGTACGATCATCGCCAATGAGACGGACTGCATAGACGTCTACGATCCGACGCTGACACTGCAGGGACTCCGGATTATTTTTGACAAGCAGAATCATGGGAAAAATAGATGAGGCAGCTTCGTATAGGAAATGTAACTCTGGAGAATAATTTAATACTGGCGCCGATGGCAGGGGTAACAGACCTGCCATTTCGCTTGCTGTGCAAGGAGCAGGGCGCGGGACTTGTGTGCATGGAGATGATAAGTGCCAAGGCCATTTATTATGGAAATAAAAACACGGAGACCCTGATGGAGATAGATCCGCGGGAGAATCCGGTGTCCCTGCAGCTGTTCGGCTCCGACCCAAAGATCGTCAGCGAGATGGCGAAGCGCATCGAGGAACGGCCCTTCGATATTCTGGATATCAATATGGGCTGCCCGGTTCCCAAGGTGGTGAACAACGGGGAAGGCTCTGCGCTGATGAAGCAGCCGAAGCTGGCGGAGGAGCTCCTTACCAGGACGGTTAAGGCGATAAAAAAGCCGGTGACCGTGAAGATCCGAAAGGGCTTTGATGAGGCTCACGTTAACGCGGTGGAGATCGCCCGCATAGCCGAGAGCTGCGGCGTAGCTGCCATTGCGGTACACGGAAGGACCAGGGAGCAGTATTATTCCGGCAAGGCCGACTGGGATATCATCCGCCGGGTGAAGGAGGCTGTGTCCATCCCGGTCATCGGCAACGGCGACATCACTTGTGCCCATGATGTGCTGCGCATGGAGCAGGAGACCGGCTGTGACGGCTTCATGATCGGCCGGGGCGCCCAGGGAAATCCGTGGATATTTCACCAGATATCGGAATATATTAGGACTGGGGAGGAACCGGAGAAGCCATCGCTGTCTGTGGTGACTGAGACCATGCTGCGTCACGCGCAGATGCTCCTTGCGGAGAAGGGTGAATATACCGGAATCCGGGAGATGCGCAAGCATGCGGGGTGGTATACCAGCGGGTATCCGAATTCAGCCAGGCTGCGAGGCCGGATCAACGAGGTGGAGAGTTTTGAAGAGCTGGTGGAACTGTTCGGAAAAACTTGACATTCACGGGGGTATCGGGTATAATACTGTGACTGTCAAAAGAATCAAGCCTTTTAAGGTGATTATGAAAGAATGAAAAGAGGAAGGGTGTTATTACAGGTATGGAAAAGAAAAATATTTTGACTTACGAGGGTTTGCAGAAGCTGGAAAGCGAGCTGCATGACCTGAAGGTTGTTAGAAGGAAAGAGGTTGCGCAGAAGATCAAGGAGGCCAGGGAACAGGGAGACCTTTCCGAGAATGCGGAATATGATGCGGCCAAGGACGAGCAGCGCGACATTGAAGCCAGGATCGAGGAGATTGAGAAGATCTTAAAGAACGCTGAGGTAGTTGTAGAGGATGAGGTTGATCTGGACAAGATCAGCGTCGGCTGCAAGGTGAAGATCTACGATTGTGAATTTGAGGAAGAGCTGGAATATAAGATTGTTGGTTCCACGGAGGCTAACAGCCTTCAGGGCAAGATATCCAATGAATCACCGGTGGGAAGAGCCTTACTGGGTGCTAAGGTTGGAGATATCGTGAAGGTCGAGACACAGTCCGGCGAGCTGGAATATAAAGTTCTGGAGATCCAGCGGTCGAACTAAGGCCGGAAGACGGCGTGAATACGGAAACCGGCAAAGATGCGCAGAGGCAGAATATGCGAATCGGCAAGGTCGCGCGGAAGCAGAACGAGAGGAGAAACGAGATGGCGGAAAAGAATCAGAATGTACAGGAGCAGGACATCCATCAGTTGTTGAAGGTGCGTCGCGAGAAGCTGAAGGAGCTTCAGGAGAATGGGAAGGATCCCTTTCAGATCACAAAATATGATGTGACACATCACAGTGTGGATATCAAGGACAATTTCGACAGCCTGGAGGGACAGCAGGTCTCTATCGCCGGGCGGATGATGTCCAAGCGCGTCATGGGGAAAGCCTCCTTCTGCAATGTGCAGGATCTCAAGGGAAATATCCAGTCCTATGTTGCCAGAGACAGCGTAGGCGAGGAGGATTATAAAGACTTTAAGCGGATGGATGTGGGCGATATCGTCGGCATCGAAGGTGTGGTATTCCGGACGAAGACCGGAGAGATCTCCGTTCACGCCAATAAGGTTACCTTATTGTCCAAGAGCCTTCAGATCCTGCCGGAGAAGTTCCACGGACTTACGAATACGGACATCCGCTATCGTCAGCGTTATGTGGATCTTATTATGAACGAGGATGTAAAGGATACCTTCATCAAGCGTTCAAGGATCATCAGCAGCGTCCGCAGATATCTGGATGGACAGGGCTTCATGGAGGTGGAGACTCCCATGCTGGTGTCCAACGCGGGCGGCGCTGCGGCAAGGCCCTTCGAGACCCATTTCAATGCGCTGGATGAGGACTTTAAGCTTCGAATCTCTCTGGAGCTGTACTTAAAGCGGCTGATCGTAGGCGGTATGGAACGTGTCTACGAGATTGGCCGGGTATTTCGGAATGAGGGTCTGGACACCAGACACAATCCGGAGTTCACGTTGATGGAATTGTATCAGGCATATACCGATTATAATGGAATGATGGATCTGACGGAGAACCTGTACCGCCATGTGGCTAAAGAGGTTCTTGGAACGACCCAGATCACATACAATGGCGTGGAGATGGATCTTGGCAAGCCCTTTGAGCGGATCACCATGGTCGATGCCGTGAAGAAGTATGCAGGTGTGGACTGGAATGAGGTAAAGACCACCGAGGATGCCAGGAAGCTGGCGGACGAGCACCATATCGCATATGAGAAGCGTCATAAGAAGGGCGATATTCTCAATCTGTTCTTCGAGGAGTATGTAGAGGAGCATCTGCTGGAGCCGACCTTTGTTATGGATCATCCCATCGAGATCTCCCCGCTCACCAAGAAGAAGCCGGAGAACCCGGAGTATGTGGAACGGTTCGAGTTCTTCATGAACGGCTGGGAGATGGCGAATGCATATTCCGAGCTCAACGATCCCATCGACCAGAGGGAGCGTTTCAAGGCGCAGGAGGAGCAGCTTGCTCAGGGTGATGAGGAAGCCAACACCACAGACGAGGACTTCCTGAATGCGCTGGAGGTAGGAATGCCGCCCACCGGAGGTATCGGTTTCGGAATCGACCGGATGTGCATGCTGCTGACAGGCGCAGCAGCCATAAGGGATGTGCTCGCCTTCCCCACGATGAAAAGTCTTGACGCAGACAAGAAGAACAACGGATCAAAAGCTGCTTCCGCAGCTAAGGAAGAGGAAGCAAAGCCGATAGAGAAGATTGATTTTTCTAAGGTAAAGGTTGAGCCTTTATTTGAGGAAACGGTTGATTTTGATACATTCAGCAAGTCAGATTTCCGTGCAGTAAAGGTGAAAGAATGTGCCCCCGTACCGAAGTCAAAGAAGCTGTTACAGTTTACACTTGATGACGGAACAGGCACGGACCGCACCATTTTAAGCGGTATTCACGCTTATTACGAGCCGGAAGAACTGGTTGGAAAGACTTGTATTGCTATCGTAAATCTTCCGCCGAGAGCTATGATGGGTATTGAATCTTGCGGTATGCTTATCAGCGCCGTTCACGAAGAAAAGGGCGAAGAAAAGCTTCATCTTCTGATGGTAGACGACCATATTCCGGCGGGTGCAAAGCTGTACTAAAATTTGTCAAACTGCCCTTTGAGAGAGGAGAAATCCTTTTCTCAAGGGGCTTTTTTATTTATACGGATATATTGGAGGTTTAATAATGGTATATACATATCACTATAATTCGCCGCTTGGCGGAATAACAATGGCAAGTGAGGAAGAGGTTCTTATAGGTTTATGGTTTGACGGGCAAAAATATTTTGCCGATTCCATAAACGGCGAATATACAGAAAAATCACTTCCAATATTTGAAGAAGTATCAAAGTGGCTTGATATTTATTTCAGTGGCAAGGAGCCTGAATTTACACCGCCTATAATGATGAAAACGACGCCGTTTCGTAAAGCGGTTTGGGAGGTTATGCTCACTATCCCTTATGGTAAAACGATGACCTATGGCGAGATTGCCAATAAAGTCGCAGAGAAAAAGGGCATTGCAAAAATGTCGGCGCAGGCTGTTGGCGGTGCTGTTGGGCATAATTCTATTTCACTTATCATTCCGTGCCATCGAGTGGTCGGTACAAATGGAAGTTTAACCGGATATGCAGGCGGCATAGATAAAAAAGTGCAACTGCTGAAATTAGAAAAGACAGATATGTCGGGATTTTTTGTCCCCAGGAAAGGAACAGCATTGTAATGAAATAAGGCAGGATATTTGAATATAAATGGTTGATGATAATCGGAAAGAAGCCAAATGCTGTTTTCTTATCCGCCGATACTGTTTGTACCGATGCTGGCCGTGAGCCGATAGACCCCTATGAAAAGCTGGAACCTGACGAGGAGGGGTGCTTGTCGATGGGGGACAGAAAAAACGCTTCAAACATAATATTGACAAATAAGGGTAAAATAAGTTATAGTATAACTAACAAATCTTGACTAACTAAAATAAAAGACGTTAGAAGGTGACTATATGTTATTGGAGTATTTGCAGAGAAACTATAAAGTGAATGAGCCAATTTTTGTTTCGGATATTGATTTGCCTGTTACGGACACGAATTTACGTCAAATGTTTAAGGTGCTTTGTGATAAAGGGCAAATATACAGATATGATACGGGTATTTATTATATGAAGGGCGCAGTCAGACTGAAAGACGGCGTATCTCTATCCGCTAGTGAGGTAGCAAGATACAAATATATATCAAGGAATAATCGAGTTGTTGGTTACTATTCAGGATATACTTTTGCTAATCAGCTAGGTCTTACGACTCAGGTTCCTTACACGATAGAGATTGTCAGTAACCAGGCGAGCGCAAAATGCCGGGAAGTCAGTGTGAAAAATCAAAAGATAATGTTAAGAAAGCCTCGAACAGAGATAACCAAAGAGAATTACAGTGTACTACAGTTGTTGGATTTATTAAAAGATCTGGAACAGTATGTGGACGATGATATGTCTGTGGCAGCAGAGCGAATAGGTGCCTATATAAGAGAGATTGGAATCAGAAGAACAGAAGTGGATAAATATATTGTTCTATTCCCAGACAGAGTATACAAATATATTTATGAAACGAGGTTGTATAATGCTTTTGCATAATGATAAAGAGCAATAAGGACTGTTGCTGAAAGCGGGATGTTTGAGTAGGTGGACAGAAAAAGTAATTCATTATGGAATCCGGTCGTTGTTCATGGTATAATCCAAGTATGTGGATAAACAGGAGGTCATTTATGCTTAATTTTGTATACGAAACACCGACAAAGGTATACTTCGGAAAAGATGAGGAACGAAAGATTGGGAAGATTCTGGCAGAATATGCACCTCAGAAGGTTCTGCTCCATTACGGTGGGCAGTCGGCGAAGAAAAGCGGGCTCTTAGACAGAGTGAAGAAGGCTCTGGAGGATGAGAAGATCCAATATGTGGAATTGGGAGGCGTAGTGGCGAACCCGGAACTGGCGCTGGTGCGAGAGGGGATTAAGCTTTGCCTCTCGGAGGGGGTTGACTTCGTTCTTGCAGTTGGCGGAGGATCTGTTCTGGATTCTGCCAAGGATATTGCGAACGGTGCGGCAAATCCTGACATTGATGTCTGGGATTTTTCCCTCGGAAAATGCGTGCCCAAGAAGACGTTGAGAAAGGGTGCGATTCTGACATTGTCTGCAGCGGGCTCAGAGATGTCCAATTCCTGTGTGATAACAAATACGGATACAGGAGAAAAGAGAGGATATGGCTGTAGCTGCAACAGAATGGATTTTGCCATAGAAAATCCGGAACTGACGTATACCGTGAGTCCTTATCAGACGGCGTGCGGTGCAGTGGATATTGCAATGCATACAATAGAACGCTACTTCTGTCCGGGCGAGGATACCTATCTTACGGATGCTATAGCAGAAGCCGTGATAAAAAGTGTTATGAAGGCGGGAAAGGACTGCCTTGAGAATCCCTATAGCTATGAAGCAAGGGCCAACATGATGTGGGCATCCAGTCTTGCACATAACGGGCTTACCCAGTGCGGAAGACAATTTATGCTGGTAGTACATCAGCTTGAACATGAGATTTCGGGAATGTACCCGGAGGTTGCACATGGCGCGGGACTTGCGGCCTTGTGGTGTAGCTGGGCGAGATATGTGTACCAAGCCAATATTTCCAGGTGGCTTCAGTATGCAGCGAATGTATGGAATCTCGACATAGATTATGAGCACCCGGAGAGGACAATAGAAGCTGCGATTGACATGCAGGAACAGTACTATAGGTCGATTGGCATGCCGACGAATCTGAGATGTTTGGGTGTAAAAGAAGCGGATCTGGAGAAACTCACGCAGAACTGCACGAGAAATAGAACAAGAAGCCTTCCGGGATACAAGACCTTGGAATATGAAGATATACGGAATATCTACCGGATGGCGTATGAGACGAAAGAACTACAGTAAGACCAAGACCTTGAGAGATTAACATCTTTCAAGGTCTTGGTGGCATATGTGGACGATAATATGTCTGTAAAAACTTACAATTAAGTAAAAATACACACAGTTATAGATTGTGTGTATTTTTACTTGACAAGGAATTAATTGGTAGTATAATTTAAGTAACAATACACACCATACAACACATAAGTGTATTATTACTTAAAAAGACGAGGACGTGAGAATATGATTTTAACTTATAGGGAATGCATCGAGCGCTTTGGCTCTGACTATATGATAAAAAAAGAGATTAGCAAAGGAAATTTGTTTCAAAAAGGCAAAGGGTTTTACTCGGACAACGAACTATGCTCAGAATTGGAATTGATTGTAGCAAAATATCCGAGAGCAGTATTTACCAGTGGAAGTGCCTACTATTACTATGGATTTACGGATGCTATACCTGATCACTATTGTCTTGCGACAAAAAGAGGGGATACAAGAATAAAGGATAAGCTTGTAAAACAGACATTTGTAAATGATGATTTGTATGAATATGGGAAATGTAAAATAATTTCATGAAACTAAACCGCAAATGGAGAAGGCGGGTAGTTATAAAAAATAATT
>CAKSAI010000042.1 GCA_934434905.1 uncultured Lachnospiraceae bacterium
GGGGTTAGCTTGCTAAATAAGGATCTGTTAGGATTCTGTTCGCAAGAATCTTGTCACTTTAGTGATGAGAGGTTCAATCCGAACTGCCCTTCATTGCCAAGGAACCACATAATGATGCAGGGTGAATTCTTATCCCTTATCACCATTCGCTTCATGCGGTCTAAATAAGCCGCTTCAAATTCAGGATTATCGGCGAGCTTTTCTGCTGATTTTCTGCTGCAAAGACCGTATGCGTGTTCCATGCCGTGACTTTCCTGATCACATTCATCAATCACGTAAAGCCCGTATTCATCGCACATCTCATAAAATGACGGGTGATTCGGATAATGGGATGTTCTGACGCAGTTGATGTTAAACTGCTTCATCAGAACGATATCCCTGCGCATATCGTCACCGGTTACGCAATAGCCGTATTTGAGGTGGGAATCATGCCGATTTACGCCCTTAAGCTTAACGGAAACACCGTTTATCAGGAGCTCGCCCACAGACGACGTTCCAACCGTTCGAATGCCTATCTTCTTATATATATACTCTCCGGCGCATTTTATCAGAATACCATACAGATACGGCTTCTCAGCGTTCCATAATATGGGATCGCTTATCCTGCACGTCTTTGTCCCGGACACAAGCTCATTTCCACCGCAGTCAAATACCGTAAACACAAGCTCGTCTGCATCGCCTTTTACGCAGATAGTTCCGTCCGTGGAGGTGATAACGGTAAAATCTCTCACATGATTCTGCGGACGCTTCAATATATATACATCCCGAAAGATTCCATGATAGCGGAAGCAATCCTGATCTTCCAGATAGGAACCGTCACAAAAGGTATAGACCAAAACCGTCACGGTGTTGGCACCGCTATGCAAAAATTCAGAAACATCAAACTCTGCCTGCATCCTCGATCCCTTTGAGGCTCCGACATAATTACCGTTTATATAGAGTTCGAACGCAGCGGAAACACCCTCAAAAGCTATATAACCGCGTGGCAGCTCCGCCGTTGTTTCAAAATCAATCATCCGGCTGTACACACCTACCGGATTTACCGTTTTTGTGTACGGAACGTTCACAGGAAACGGGTAATTGATGTCGTATACTGTATCTGTCCATAACCATAACACTCCCAGCAGGATGGCACGGGTATTCTATCGTGAAATTCTATTTCTTCGACTGTATCCGGCAGATCGAGCGGTGTTTCAAAATATGCGAAATTCCATTCGCCATTCATGAATATATACCGCTCATTGGATCCAAGCTGTCGATTCACCGCATATTTTTTCTCGCCATACGGAATATAGTAAGCCCTCTGCGGCAGACGGTTTTCCCCCTGGGACAGAGGATTGTATAAGAAATCCGGGTTCTTGTTCGCCGCCATAAGCTTTTCTCCGTCCAGAACATTTATGTTTATCAGCGTTCCGCCCTCCTTAAAATGTCCCAGGATCAGCTTCGTTATAATATCCACGCCATTCTCATCAAGCGCAAGCTGCGGGTCAAATTCCAACTGTAAGGGTGCGGTGTTGCCATAGCCACACTGTACTGCCGCTATTCCGCTTGACTGCGCTGTAACCGCACCATCCACCCGGAAATGTGGATTGGGATTGGCACCGTGTGAGATCGGCTCGCCTTTTTTCCTGCCGTTGGGTGTTGCACCCACCACCGCGCCGTACTCGAATTTGATACCCCGGTGTATTTCCTGTGTTTTTCACTGTCAAATATCTTGAAATCCGCCATCACAAGATTGAGATTACCCAAGAGCTGCTCGTCAGAAAACACCAGCGACGTTTCTATCGCGGTATTGATCTGTTCAGCTCTGCATTTCCTTATAAGTTCTTTTATCACCTCAGGGTACATAAGCGGCTCACCGCCGGAGAAGGTGACGCCGCCGTCCCCGAAATAATACGTTCTGTCCTCAATTATCTGCGCAAATATCTTCTCCGTCGTCATTTCCCTTCCGCAGACCACCCTGGCTCCCGAAAAACAGCCGTCCTTACACATCCCACAGCCGATGCATTTCTCGGGATAGAACATCTCCTGCGGCTCTTTCTTCATACATTCGGGATTATGGCACCACGCACAGCGAAGCGGACAGCCCTTAAAGAACACTGTGGTGCGGATGCCGGGCCCGTCGTGTATGGAAGCCCGTTCGATATCCGCAACAACCGCTTTATCGGAACTCATGCCGAATCGCCTCCTTCTTCCCGCTCTTTGCCGACTTTATTGACGCATCAAGCAATGCCATGACACGTATATTATAATCCAGTGTAACGGTTTTAAGGAGCGGCAGGTGGTTTCGCCTGCAATAGGCGTAATGGTCGACAATGTTGGCGATATGCGCTGGAATCTCATATCCCGGCAATTCTATCTCATCACCGTACAGGTTCATCGCCTTTATCTCCTTGTCCGGCGTACAGTATAGTACACCGTCCGTGCAGCTATAGATCGGCCCTGTCGGCAGCGACGCCTGAGGTACCGTCCATGTACCCTCATATATGCCCAGCGAATCCTTATACTCTATGATACCTGCCACATTATCCGGCGCGTCCATATATGGGGTGTTATAATTTCCCGCCGAGGCAGAAACCATGAGCGGTACATCATCGTCCCTTCGTGCCCACGTATTGAAGAAGCAACCGTAACAGCCAATGTCAAGGAACGCTCCGCCGCCGGTATGATTCTGATACCACCAGGTAGACGCTCTCTCTTCGTCAGTCATCTCCTGTGCCTTCTCTGTAACGCCGCGGTGCTTTGCCCCCTTGCCCAGCGGACCGGTATGGCCATTTATATAGAAGGATTTCACCAGCCTTCCTACAATACCGCTGTCAAGCGCTGCCAGTTCCTTATGTATATAGGGCCGCCAGATGACCGGCCAGTTGACCATCGCCTCAATGCCGTAGTTCTCCACTGTTTTCTTTATCTCAAGAGCCTGGTCAAGCGTTGTTGCCATCGGCTTTTCAATGCTGACATTAATACCGCGCTTCGCACACTCAAGAACGATCTGTGGCTTTCTGTTATTTTCGCATAGGATAAATGCGATATCCGGCTTTAACTCATCCAGCATTTCCCGAAAATCGTCATGCGGCGTAATATGATACCTTTCACTGTTGTTCTTAATGTTCCATGCCCGCGTGTATCTTGCCGTCGTAGCCTCGGGAACTTCGGGCGGAACGTCCGCCATCCCCACAAGTTCGAAGTCCTCCTGTTCATTTATATACTGCGCAATCTCATTTACGTGCATATGCGCAAAACCGATGATCACTGCTCTTATCTTTTCCATTTTCATCCCTCTGTCCTTTCATTTTATTTGTACGATATCCATTTCCAGTCTCCTATTGTTCTTCAGGCCTATGAAGTCTGTATGTAAGCGTGTTATAATCGCAGACAATGATGGTTCCATCGGAATATTCTGTTTCAAATACCTTCTCTTCTACCTCCTCATGCCTTACCATGAATTCATATTGGAGATAGGCGAGCCTGTCATATTCCTCCGCCAGCTCTTTTACTCCTTTGGCATCATTCCGGATCTTTTCCTTGCTTTCCGTCCGATAATCGGCATCACCGATCCAATCGCTTCCATCTGTCACAAACTTTGCATTATAATACACATGCGGTCTGCCGCCATACTCCACGATCTTCAGAAAATCCTCCCGGTCTTCGCTTTTGGGAGAGTTGATCGTCCTCGCGTAAGGATTGCTCAGTACAATTCCATGATACACCAACTGCCAGAATGGAATATATTTATCCGCAAGCGGATGCATGCCCGCTTTATCCTTATAATCTGCAAATGACACATATAGCGTACTGTCACAATTTTTTAACGAATAGTCGAATGGCCCTTCACTTCCCACTGCGCCAAACAGTTTTCTTGCTTCTGCAAACAGCTTATCGAAATATTCTCCGCTCTGCTTCCTGTTCACCGGATGCTTTTCACTGAAGCATTCACGGGGAGACGTACAGGTGATCACATCAATATAATGGAGCCCCCGAAAGCCCAGGTCGGCAACCTCCGGAAGCGTCTGCATGGAGATCTCATAGGCTCTCTTCGGGCAGACATTATAGCTTCTTCCACCACTCCAGCGTTCCGCCAGCACGCTTACCTCTCCATTCTGTTTGACCGCCATATCTTCCATATCAAACATGTCTGCAATGGAATAAGCATCTGTACTGTTGGTGTGACAGGTAATTCTGTAGCCATATTTTTTTGCAAGAGCCATCGTCTTCTTAAGACCCTCAAGTCCACCTACAGACCCTTCCACCGGCAGGATCTGGGGCCATCTTCCATCATGACCCCCTATGTTCCAGCCTACAAGGCAAAATTCCGCTTTTTTTATGCCCAGCTGATGATATGCTTCCATGATCGTTTCCACATCAGCAAAGCTGCTGGCAACATGAACCTCCGGTTCATTCTCCGGCGTTTGTTCCAGGATCTTACAGGGAACCGGCTTCCACGCCATTCGGATCCTGATATTCAGGGACTCCACGCAGTAACGCAGATCTTCATTCATGCGTTCCTTTATGGAAACAAACCCGTGATCCAACTGATAATCCCTGTATTCCGCTGCAATATCGCTATAGGTTGCCGTCCTCTGCAAAAGAGTATATTCCAGAATCTCAATATTTTCATACGGAACCTTCTCATTGATATAAAACCGGATAAAAAACCGGTAAATATGATCCTTTATGGCAATGATCTGGGCCGTATCCTCACGCATACCGGTCACTATTGCTGCGATTGCCTTCTCCCCGCCGCGAAGCGCATATAGCGGCATGTGTCCGCCATTTGACACGTATTCGCCATCGTCCCTGTCCTGAAAGGTTCCCATCGCATATGCTTCGTTCCTGTAAGTATTGCCCCCGCCACTGTTTGGATTCAGGATAAAAAAACCATCCTCCCCGCTTCTGATCCCGCCATCATAAATCTCCACATCCACATGAGAGATCCTGTGATAATCCAGCTCATCCTCCACCTCATATGTTCGCACTCTGCTGCCCCTTGAAGAAGTGCCGGAAGATTTTAAGGACAGTTGTCCCGTGTATGCAGAACCGTCTGAATAATGTACCGTATAAAGCTTCATAAATCCTGTCTCTCCTTCTTACAATTCATCAGCGCTTACTTCCCGCTTAAGCTCTGCTGACCGATAGAAGCATTCGATTGCCTTGGTAACCTCCAGATTCTGTGCTTCTTTTATCAGATATTCTTCTTTGCCGACAAGTGTATCCATAATGTTCCGGTACATATAGCGATGCTGTTCAAAAGGAACTCCTTTGTATTTCCCGTTGTCAAACCACTTCATATCACATTCGGTCTGATATCTTCCGATATTCTTATACAGCATTTCATTGTTGACTGACAGACCGCCCTTATCGCCGCAGATTACCATATCGAGGTTTGTGGTCGGGAGATTGATCGCCCAGGAAAACTTAAAATTCACACTGGTTCCGTCGCAAAGGCGCATAAATCCCGTTGAAAAATCTTCCACATTAAATTCCCTGTAATCATAGGGACGCGGTGTAAAGGTTCCGCTGTACGCACCACTTTCCGCAATGCTTAAAAGAATATCCTCGCCCTGGTTGGCAATCTTCGTATAGGTACTTCCCGAAACAGACTTTACCTTCTTGTCGCCTAATATCCAGAGAAGTGAGTCGATAAGATGCACGCCGAGGTCGCAGAACGGTCCGCCGAAATTATGCTCCTTCATATGGAACATTCCCCATGTGGGAATACCGATCCTGCGAATAAATTCTATATCAGAGAAATACACATCCCCCAATTCCCCGCTGTCAACGAGAATCTTAGACTGCTGCATATAATTACGCCAACGCATACACTGGCATGGGAACAACATTTTCCCACATTCTTTTGCTGTTTTCCACATTTCCTTCGCATCGGCAAGGCTTATGGCCATAGGCTTCTCACATGCGACATGCGCACCTGCCTTCAAGGCTTTGATCGTCCATTCCTTATGATGCATATTCGGCGTACAGACCGCAACGAAATCCGGATGAAGCTCATCCAGCATTTTCTGGGGATCTTCATACCATCTCGGCACGTTATGACGTTCCGCTGTTTCCTTTGCCGCTTCCGGTCTTATATCCGCAACTCCGACTACCTCAACCTCCCCTTTTTCCCGCAGAATATTCAGTGCCGGGAAATGCGCGGAATTTGCTATCATTCCTGTTCCTATGACTGCTACTCTTAATTTGTTGTCCACCTTACATTTCCTCCATCTTTCTGGTTGTCTCCCATTTTCCCGAATAGCTTGAACGGATACCCGCGTCAAGCGCTGCCAATGCTTTTATGTTGAATTCCGGCGTGATCATTTCACGCAGCGGCTCGCCTTCCTTCAGGTGATCGTAGAGATTTAACGGCAGGGTATACTGCGGAGCATCCCATGGGACACTCGTAATGACCCTGTCCGGCTTCGTTGACATATGACTGAATCCCTTATATATCTTAACCTCGTTGCCGTATCTGTCCGAAACGATAACGCCCTTCGAGCCGTATATCACCGGTCCGGTAGGGATCTCCCCATTATTCAGCGTAGACCATGAGCCTTCCACATCTGCGACGCCGTTCCCGAAATCCAGTGTATAGTTTACATAATCTTCAACATCTGAAAATCCCAGGAAAAAGTTCTTTCGGATCCCCGACACACGTTCCGCCTGCCTGCCGAATATCCAGGTGCTTAAGGTACAGCCGTATCCGCCGTAATCAAGCGATGCTCCTCCCCCGACTGCATGACGATACCAGAACATTTTTTTGAATCTTTCCCGTTCTTCGTCTGTAAGTCCCTTGTCATTGTGCGTATACGGCCCTAAGGTCGCCGGGCTTCGGTAATGGACCCGCAGTACATCACCTATCTCGCCGGCATCCGCCGCATTTTTACAATTGATAAAGCTGTCAAACCATGCTACCGGCCAGTTTATTGCCAGAAATGCCTTACTGTTCTTATATGCCCGGTACATTCTTGCGCCGTCTTCAAAGGTCATTGCCATGGGCTTCTCTATGACCGTATTCAGATCCATTGACAGTGTTTCCTCGACAATGGACGGATATCTGCGCATATTCGAGCATACGACGACAATATCCGGGCGGAGCGCCAACAGCTCCCTGTAATCCTCATAGACCCGAATCCCGTCCTCACACGCCCTTCTCATATTTCTCTGCAGGCGTACCCCTATATCTTCCTCCACATCATCCTTATAGGGAGGAAGGTCTGCACACCCGATGACGCTGAATTTATCCTTGTATTTTGAAAAATTTTCATACATGCAGCCGCTGTGGACATGCTCGATCCCAACGATTGCAACTGTCAGCTTCTTATCCATTGCCTCTCCTTTGTCAGAACGTGGTTTCAAGTCCCACTGTCGCTCCGGTCTCGACTGCCAGCGGGATCTTGTTCATGATCTCAAGCACGTGCCTTGCATGTTCGGGAGACAAGACAGGAGCAGTATCGTTCTCGATCGCATGGATCAGGTCACTGAGGCAGCAGCACTGGCTTATCAGCTTCCTGGGCGGCGCCACCCATTCAGCGGGTGTGATCCAGCCGCGTATCCCCTTCTCCGGGCAATCCATATATACCTCCGGAATCGGATTTGTCATATACGGTCTCGTAAAGGAGATCGTGCCTTTATCTCCGAATATCTCAAGCATCGGCGCTCTGGAAGCTTTCTGTGAAAATCCGGTATCCACCAGCGCCAATCTTCCCTCGCCGTAATCAAGCGATATGATATATTGATCCGGGATCTTGTCAGTAACGATCTTCTCACCGTCGAAGGCCCCCGATCTCACTTCACGTACAGGCGTAGTGACCTTCGCCATACAGGAAAGCTTCTTTGCCGCACCGAAGATACAGGTTACGATCTGCAGCCCATGCACCCCCATATCGACCAGCGCTCCGGCGCCCGGTTCGAAGAACCAGGACGGATCCGTATCCCGGTATTGGAAATATTCCGGTCCCCCATGGGACATATTGCACTTTATGTAATATGGATTCCCGATTGTCCCGTCGCGCATCATCTGCTTTGCAATGGCGATATCATACCGCATCGGATGGATCGGAACGCATGAAAACTTTACACCGTTTTTCTCAGCAGTCCTGATCTGCTCCGTCAAAGCCTCAACAGAAGGTGCTGCAGGCTTTTGCGAGATAAGATGCTTGCCGGCATTCAGGACTGCCATATTGATCTCGTGATGCGCCTGTATCGAAGCTGCATCAATGGCGATGTCGAAATCACACTTTTCCAGCAGCTCGTATACACTGCTGTATGCGTTTTTTATCCCATACTTTTCACATGCAGCCTCCGCCCGTTCCGGCACGATATCGACCGCCGCAACGCACTCTGCGTTCGCTTCCCTTCCGATGTTCGGAAAATACTGCGCATTTGCAAAGAATCCGCATCCGATCACCGCTACTCTCCATTTGGTTGACATAATTCTTCCTCCCTTATGTGGCTGCTAACGCAACCCTTGTATATGACAAAATTCAACTCTATCTTTCTGCCTTATCCGGCTTCTGACATTGACATCTTATCATTTACGCACTATAATGTATATGAATCCGATTATAATAATTATGGACAAAATTAAACCTGTGACGTTACTTTTCACAGACTGGTGATTGCATATGATATATAGCTACAACTGTTTGGAACTTCCAAAGGTCAACGGCGCCAATTCCGTAATCCGCAAAACGATCTGGCAGATAGCCGATCCGTTCCATATCCTTGTTTTTATCAAGAACGGAGGCTGTGTTTTTGAGATGAACGGCATGATCTATGAGCTTGCCAAAGGGGATATTTTCTACATCCCAGCGAAAACAGCGCACATAAGGAAACCACTTGATGACAGCCTGTGTGAAATGGTATATATTCATTTCACGCTTCCCGCAGAAGAAGCCGTACAGGGCGATCCCTGCGATCCCAAACAGATCATGGACAATAACACGGATGCTTCCTCCAGAGAGCTTCATCTCATTCTTGCTGATAAGATGACGCTCCTTCCGGATTATGACCTTATTGTTGCAAAAACCAACTGCATCATAAACCATTTCAGCGGAACCGGCTTCTTCGACCGGCAGACAGCAGTTCTCGAATTATGCTCCCTGCTCTCGCTGCTTTCCGTGAAATGCAGCCAATCCATCCTTTCCAATCCGCTTGACCGGATCAGGGATTTCTACCCGGATTCTCTCAAAAATGCGCTCAGATACATCAAGAGCCATTACACGCAGCCGATAACCCTTGACGACCTGTGCGCCGTATCCCACGTTTCCAAACAGATGCTCATCAAGCATTTTCATAAAGCATTCGGAATGAGTCCGTTAAAATATATTGCCGAATACAAAATAAACTGTATCAAGCCCTTCCTGACACGTTACCCGGATATGAGCGTCAAGGAGATCTGTGAGGAGTTTGGGTTTGAGGACCAGTGCTATTTCTCAAGGCACTTCAAAAAGCACACGGGGGAATCGCCTACCGAATACCGCCTGCGCGTATGCAATTTCAATCAGGAAAAGCACATCTCGGAGAGCCGGAAATAGGTTCTGTTCTCCGAAAATGTGCTTCCTCTTGCAGGATTAGCCCCGTCTCCCGGAAATAAGCCTTATCTTACAAGAGCTTTATTTCCTCCCCTCTTTCTGCCGACTGGTAAGCGGCCTCGATTATCGCAGTTGTATGGATCGTCTCCTCCGGCTTGACAAAGGGTTCTGCGGTTCCTGTCAGGCATTCATACAGATTGTCCACGATACAGAAATGCCCGTAAAACGGCTCATTCTGAAAGCCGTTCGGCGAAACAGCCAGTTCGTTCACAACGTCACTTCCGCTATAGATCCTGCGGCCTTCCATATCAACGCCTTTCTTCTTGCCCGCCAATACGATATTGTTCTCCTCACGCAGATTTGCGGCCCATGCCACCTTGAAGCTTAGCGATGCGCCATTCTCAAAGCGGACATTGCCCTCGGCAAATGACTCGACATTCATCTCCTCCGGGTCAAAGCCGCTGATGCTGACACCGCCCTTCAACGCTCCGGCGGCTGCGGCGCTTCCCAGCTCATCTGTATGAACCTTATTCATAACGGCAGTGACCGCGACCGGCTTCGGATTCCCCATGAGCCAGATCGCACTGTCAATGCTGTGAACCCCGATATCGAGGAGTGCGCCACCGCCGCTGTATTCCCTGATATGGAACCTGCCCCACGTGGGTATTCCTCTGCGGCGTATCCGCGAGAGTTCCGCGTAATAGACGTCTCCCAGCTCTCCACGATCTGCCATCGCCTTCGTCGCCAGTCTTTCCGGCAGGAAGCGCAACGTCTGGCAGGCCATGAGAATCCTGCCCTGTCTCCGTGCAAGGGAAAACATCTCTTCTGCATCCTGACGGGTTACGGCAAGCGGCTTCTCACAAAGCACATTTGCACCGTGCCCAAGTGCCAGGATAACATATTCCTTATGCAGCATATTCGGCGCGCACACAGAAACAACCTCCGGCTTTTCTGCCTCCAGCATCTGCTCCGCGTCCGTATAATATCTTGCGATCCCAAATGCTTCACAGACGCTCTTCGCTGCTGCTTCCTTTGCATCGCACACCGCCACGATCTCAAAGTGCTCCTTATGTGCCATATATGCCGGTATATGGGCGCTTCGGGCGATCATTCCGCAGCCAATGATACAAACTCTGATCACGATACCGCCTCCCTTATAAATCCCAATGTCTCTGCATCCGGCTTCGTCGCGCGGTATTCCAGTCCAATGTATCCGCTGTAATCAAGCCTTGCTATCTCTCTTATGATCGCTGGATAATCCACATTTCCCGTACCGGGTTCATGTCTTCCGGGACTGTCCGCAACGTGAAAATGCCCAATCCTGCCGATATGCTTTTTGATCTCTTCCATTGAGAAATCGCCCATCCTGTTCTGATGATAAATATCATACAGCATTTTGATGTTCGGGCTGTCTACCTGCTCAAGTATCTCAAAAAGCTCCCCGGCATATGGCATAAAATAATTTTCCCGGTCGAAGCTGTTCAGCGGTTCAACGACAAGGGTGACCGCATTCTCTTCCGCTGTCACCGCAGCCGCCTCCAGGCACTTATATACATGTTCGCATTGTTTCAGCCTTGACACGCCGCTTTGATTCTCCCCCACAAGGACGATCATTGCATGCGCCTTAAGCTCATGATATATCGGTATGCTCTCCTCCAGGGCAGACAAAAACTCCCCGCTTCTTCCGGCATTTAATATCCCGCGTGAGAGGTCATGGGACAGCTTCTCATCTCTGCTGTCAATGTTAAAGACAGAGAATGACAAGCCGTTCGCTTCCTTTAAGTCACAGACTCTCCTGATATCCTTATTTGACCACTTCCAAAATTCAATGGCGTCTATCCCGCATTTTCTCACTTCACTTATGCGGTCGTAAAAATCAAGTTCTGAAAACATCATGTCAATGCAACAACTGAATCTCATATCCGCTCCTTCTTCTCAAAGGTCAGTCTCTCCCAGTCGGCCGGCGCGTCTCCCAGATCCGGTATGTCAAGAAGCTTTCCGCCCTGCAATGCCGATTCGTGTGCGATAAGCCCCGGTATCATATAGCGGGCCGCATCCCAGGCATTGTTCGGCGGCAGTTTATTCTCCACGACTGCCCGGACGAAATCATCGATGAGAAACAGGTGCGAATTGTAATGGCAGCCGTCCATATTCTCCAGAAAGCTCTTCGGCAACCGGTCGATATTCTGTATGGGCGCATGTCCTTCAATGAGGGCAACCGATACCGGAGAAGTATGGTCGTCCCACTTTTGCCCGAATACCTCCTTCACTTCGCCCTTCTTGAACCTGGTGTACCGTTCCGGGACAAGCTGCTCCGATATATCGCTCACATGCATCTCCCAGCGCTTTCCGTCTCTGTCCTCCAACGGAGCTGTCTGATATAAATGTCGGTCGCCTACACAGTCGTACGCGCCGTTTTCTCCGTAAAAGCACGTGATATAGGTGGAAGGCTTATTGATCCCTACACGTCGGAATTCATTGATGCGGACAACTCCGCCGCCGGACATCCGAAAGATCGCTGTCTCATTGCTGAACGGATTCGCAAAATCATTCTTGTCCTCTCCGAATATATCATCGGGATAATCATCGCGGAATCCCATGCAGGACACCTGGGTCGCATACTGTCCGATCGCCGGGAACACCATGGAGATCGAGTGCGTCGGGTAGAACATCGGCGGAATGCCGGCCACTCTGCGCCAGTTCGGTCCGCCGCTGCGCCGATAGTCGGGATACATCTCGCGTGTATCGTGATAATACTGTGCCTCGGCATAGACAAACTTCCCGAATGCACCTTCCTTGTACTTCTCACGGCAATAAATTGCAGCCGGATAGTAATAGCAGGTTTCACCCATCATATAGATCAGGCGCTTCTTTTCTACAAGTTCAACGATCTCCCGGATCTCTTCCACCGTACACGCGATCGGTACTGCACTGTATACATGCTTTCCCGCTTCCAACGCCTTGATCACCATCGGTCCGTGGAGGTGCCGCTGGGTGAAGATCGCGACACAATTGATATCCGCTTTCTCCAGCATCTCGTCATAGCTCTGATATGTCTTTATACCGGGATGCTCCTTCTGTGCAAGCTCCCTTAAGTCCTCCTTCAGCTCTGCGACACAGACGCTCGCGACATCCGGGTGCAGATAGAATAGACGTGTAAAATCCCTCGCAAAGCTATAACCCACAACTCCGACCTTTATCTTATTCATAGCTATTTCCTCCAAAACCCTTTTACTGCTTCACTGTGAAATAATTCTTAGCCCTTACCAGGTCTCTTACATCTTCTGCATAATCCATGTTAAAATCATACTTCGAGGTGTTCTCAGCCTTCAGAAGCCCCTGTCTGATATACGGCAGATCCGCTTCTGTCAGTTTATCATCCCCGCTGCCGTCACCCAGCACGACTCCTGTATCGCTGCCGATGGCACCCATGAGGTCTATGTCCTTCAACTGTACTCCGTACCGGCCGTCAACCTGGTACAATCCGGTCATTCGGATGATAATGCTGCTGCAGCAGATCTCCCGGAAGGAGAATTCCTGCTTATAGGTCGAGGTATAATTACTCACACTTCGGATCAGTTCCCATTGACTTCCTGTATAAGCATATACTTCAAAAGCAGTGGGGAACTTCGTATCCGCAGTGTCACCGCCAACCGGATAGAAGTGTATACGGTCCATACGGGTCGGACGGTCAAAGATGAACTGCATGCTCACGATTCCGTCTGCACTGTCCACGAGTTCCGAAGTATATGTATTCTCAGGACTGGTCCTGTCACCGTCATTCAGCAGTTCATTGTCCGTTCCCCTGCTCAGCACGACTGCGGCCGGTGCCTGATTCCCCCAGATTCTGGATGTATCCGGTCTCACTGCTTCCCGTGTCGCATTATCACCATAGACCCTCATATCACTGATGATCAATGCATAATTATCTCCGGCTGTATTCGTAAGATCCAGCTTCGTTGCCACCAGACGGATCGCAGTGCATTCCACCGGAGCAAAGCCAAACCGGAAGGAAGCGCTGCTCCTGCCAAGTGTACTGCCACCCGCATAGGTCTCTTTTGTAATATCATAACCACTCTCACTTACAACCGTCTTCCATTCCGTTCCGGTATATGCCTGAATCTCGAAGTCCTTCGGGAAGCGCTTCGGAGAATTGCCGTCATTCGCCCAGACAGAGAAATCGGCATAGTGTGCGCACACCGGAGCATCAAAGGTAATCTGCACCCATTCGTAATTCTCTGGGAGAGAAAGCCAGTTAGAGGAATAATTGGTATTGCTATTGTTATCCACGAGATTGTTCAGATCACTGCCAAAGGCCGGCGCTCCCCAGTCAACCACACTTCCCGCCGTCACCGTCATCCCGTTGGCAACATTAAACAATTCCACGGAAGGCGTATCCATCGCAGCGGTGGTTGCAGCGCCATGGATGATGAGCTCAGTGATCTGTAGACCATAGCCTGCCTGCGATCCGCTTGTTATCTGCCGCATCTTGTCTGCAGTGATACGCACCGCACTTCCGCAGATCTCATCAAAGGAAAACGTAAATTCTCCGTGCTCCTGTGTACTTGGCGTATAGTTGTTCTCTGTCACAACGTCCACCCACTTGCTGCCATTATATACGCTGATATGAAAATCCTCCGGCATACATTTGCCATAGGTAGCCACTGTTACCGAATCAAACCCGTATGCCTTATCAAACATCACGCCTGCATACTGACTTCCCTCCGGATTGGAAAAGAATTCTGAGGAATAATACTTATACCAGTAAACAGTTTTGTAATCGTCATCGTTTAATTTATTTAAGGCCACGTCTCCAAGCTCACGGCTGGTGGAAGCAAAGGGCGTACCCTGCTTCTGTACGGCAGCATAGGAAGCTGCATCCGGAAGCACAACGATATCCTCGCTCGATTCCGCGCCATACACTTCAAATTCACCCAGACGCAATCCATAGTTTGTCGTGCCACCCTCAACATAGCTGTTCTTGCTCGTAGTCAAACGCACTGCGGTACAATCTATTTCCTGGAAAATATAGGACTTCCAGCTGTCCTGCTGTCCACAGCCGCTGTCACTTACAACTTCTTTCCAGCCTTCCGCCGTATAGACACTGACGGTAAACGCATCCGGGAAGCCGCCTTGACAATTACTCCACATATAAGCCGGTTCTAAGCGGATCTTACTGATCTGATATGCCTTATTAAACTTCAAGGTTACGGAAATGGGCGTATTTTCATTGCCTGCAGCCGCCAGGTTAGCACTCATAAAGAACCCACTATTCGTACCCTTGGATCCCTTTCCATCATTCAGGCGCGCTTTCTTATATGTTTCTACTGTAAGACCTTCTGCCCAGGTATTCAAATGACTGGTATCTACCGTTGTTCCATTGGTCGATAACGCAACGTTCGAAAGATCCGGTGTCAATGCTCCGTACACCTCAAACTCGCCCAGGCGAAGTCCGTATGTTGCTGGCTTTTCCCCATTATCGATGGCTCCGTTTTTTGAAGTAACCAAACGTAACTGACTGCAATCTACCTGTGCAAATTCATAGCGGAATCTTCGAAAACTACTGATCGTGCATCCGCTCTGTTCTACGACCGTCACCCAGCCATCCTGGGTATTTGCTTCAATCTTAAATGTATCCGGAAAACCGCCTTCATATTTCCAACTGAACGCAGGCGTTAACTGAAGCGCGCGGATCCGATACGTGCTATTAAAGCTCAATGTAACTGAAATAGCCTCATTTTCATATGATTCCTGCGCATCAGACATAAAGAAACCTGTATTTGTTGCATTTTTTCCATCAATCAGGTGTTCTTTACTATAGGTTGCAGCCCCCGTTGTCTCTGCCCAGTTACTTAAATGGCTTGTATCTACCGTTGTTCCATTGGTCGATAACGCAATGTTGGTCTCTTCTGTCGTTGTCTCCGCCTTTGCAGGTAGCGGGTTTATCGAAAGCCCGGAGACCAGCATACACATGGAAAGCATTACACCAAGTATACGTCTTTTCTTCATGATATCCTCTCCTCCTACTTCATGTTGTCCAATGCATTTAAGTCAAAGGACAGCT
>CAKSAI010000043.1 GCA_934434905.1 uncultured Lachnospiraceae bacterium
GATCTATGATCTGACGACCGATAATGCATTGGCTGCGGAAAACAGGCAGTTTACCGTGCGCATCGCCTGTGATGGGACAGCCGCGGTGGTATTGAATGCACTGCTCATCGAGACGAAGAAGTACGAGGAGAGCGGAACCTATGAGTTTCAGGCGCTTGGAGAGAGCTTTATCCGAAATGTGAAGGATGTCTCCCAGGGAGCTACACGATACTTTGCAGATATGCAGGATGCGACACTGTTCCTTCATCGGGGCGAGTTTGTCGTGCTGGATTTCGATTTCCCGGACAAGGTGGAGAGCCTTGCTTATTCCATGACGGTATTGGGAGAACCCCTGACAACTGAGGTCAGTGCAGATGGAGCAACCTGGACCAAGCTTCCGGCCGGGGGACGGATCGAGGATGCTTTAAGCTTCAATGAGAAGCGTACCTTTAGCATCCGTTTTACAGCAGAAAAGGGAGAAAGCTTCTTAAGGAAGCTGACCATTACTCCGGTGGAGAAGCTGGTGGAGACAGAACAGAATTATGTATATCTGCCAATCCACGATCTGAGCAATGCCAGTGGGTTTGGCGGAAATACCATCGCCCAGGATTTCATCGATACCTTCACCGGCGGAAACGACACCGTGGTCAATAAGACGCTGTTGTTACAGCACGATGGGGATTATGTGGAGTATGATTTTAATCTTACAGATGAAGTGAAGAATGCTACGTTAAAGATTTATATGAAGGATGCAGTGGTCTCCGTGAAGCCGGAGGGTGGAAGCTATAAGACCCTCACCGCCAGCAATGAGGAAGGCGGCAACTTTGACCGCGGAGTCGCTATTTATAAGCTGACCAGTGAAAATGCACTGGCGGCTGCCAGCCGGAAGTTCACTGTGCGTATCGCAGCAGGTGCGACGGAAGCGGCTGTGTTAAACGGTTTGGTACTGGATGCCGAAGATCCGGTGATAGCTTCCGGACGTTATGAACTGGAGCCCTTAGGCGAGAGCTTCCTTGCAGGTGTTTATGATCTGGCACAGAGTACCACCCGGTATTTTTACCAGGGGAATATCCCCACTGTGTTTATCAAGAAAGGCGGACAAGTCACTTTCCGGCTGAAGTTTGCGGATGGCGGCAAGTCCTATCTGGTGAATTATGAGGTGTTGGGCGCAGAATCCACGGTGCAGGTGAGTCTGGACGGCAAGAAATGGGAGAAGCTGAAAGGACAACGAGTGGATAAGCTTCTTGGCATGAACGGTGCCGGAACCTTCTATGTACGCTTTGCAGCAGAGAATGGAGACAGCTTCCTCAGAAGCCTGGTAGCTACCAGGGAGGAAACGGAGCCCTTGGATTACAATACGAATCCTAATGTACCGGTGGATTCTACCTATGTTTATTTCAAACCGGGAACTGCGGAAGAAGAAAAGTATATGTTTGGCATGGGAACTGACTATAAGGCGTATTTTGCCCAGACGCACAGCGGTATGGGGATTGATGGCTACGAAGGTGGTTACAGCACAAAGCTTCCGAATAACGTTCGTATTTTTGATGAAAACAAGCATGTCACCTATGAGTTCGACCTGGCGGATAGCCTGACGGAGGCCCGGCTGAAGGTGTATGGCCTGGCGGGAATGAAGTTTCTGGTATCGGTCGACGGAGACGATGGTTGGGAGGAGCTGACTACCGAGGAGCAGCCAACCGGAAGCAGCCGAGGCTACTACATCTTTACATTAAATAAGAAAAATGCCCTGAAAAATGCAGACAATAAGTTCCGTCTCAAAATACAGGGAACGCCATATGGGAGGCTGTTTGAACTGATGGTTGAGGCAGGCGTACCGGCTCTTACGCATGGCGTGCAGTTTGAGGCACAGACCGAAGATGCCATGCGGTATCTGGAATCCACGGCGGGGCTTCGTACTTACTACGCATATGAGGCATGGGCAAACTATTATCTGGATGAAAATGGAAGCCTGTTGTTTAAGGTTCCTTTCGCAAGCGATGTAGACGCGGCTTCCTTGTATGTCACCTATTCCGGAGGCACAAAGGTGGAGGTGTCCACCGGGGAAAAGGATGGGTATGTTACACTGCTGGATTCCAAGCTTGGCCCAAGCGGGACGCCATGGACAAACACTTACGACCTGTCCAAGTATCTGAAAAAGAGCCATACCCTCTACATAAAGGTGACCGGCACGGCGGCAGGAGCCTTTGTGGATTCTATGGGTGTTGCAATAACACCGAAAAATACGGCTTCCGGTGGCTTTACCGCCTTCCAGAAGTCCGAGGCTGACTATCTGTATCAGGTGCAGGATAACGGCCAGGGTGTCGGGACTTCCATGCGCCAGGCGAAAGGTCTTGTTAAGGTACGCGGCGTGGACGTAGGCG
The DNA here is from genome assembly GCA_934434905.1 of uncultured Lachnospiraceae bacterium. GTDB lineage: Bacteria > Bacillota > Clostridia > Lachnospirales > Lachnospiraceae > 14-2. Next base: position 2,361 of record CAKSAI010000043.1, read on the forward strand.
GTTCGGTTACCTACAAGTTCGATCTGCCGGATGGTGTCAGCGGCGTGGATGTGAAGCTGGATGCTACAGGCAACTATCAGTTGGAGGCATCCCTGGATGGAAAAGAATTCTCTTCTGTGGTGAGTATCGGGAAGAAGACGGATGGAATCCGAATATTGGATCCACTTACGGATAGCAGGGACAAGGTGCTGTACCTTAGGATAAGCAATCTTTCCACCTCGGATATTCTGATGATCAGAGGACTTGCCTTCAGTACGAAAGGCATACCAAGTTATGAACGTCCGAAGACTTCGGATTTTGACTATGATAAAGAACTGCCGGGAAGCTTTGCTACGGTGGAACGTTTGAACAGACCGAATGATCCGGATGCAATCTATGGTACGAAGGAATCGAAAGATGCCGGCTTCCCATGGATGTGGGCTTCTGTCGGCGGCGCAGCGGTTGTAGTCCTTATAGCCGGTGGAATCGTATGGGTACTGTTGGCTAAGAAAAAGAAAAAAGCAGCAGATAACAGCCAGGCATAGAGAGGAGAAGGAGCAGATGAAACGGAAAATTTCCGCTTTTTTGGCGGTACTTATGGCAGCTTCGATATTATCCACTTCTTTTACCGGGTGTGGGAAGAATAAGATGTCAGGGGAAGAACCGGAGGTCATTACCAGACCTCTGGCGGAGGATACTGTGAGGGATGTTTCAGGAATGAGTGCTGTTCCAAAGCCTGAACAGGAAACATCAAAAACGATCCAGTGGATTGACATGGACGATTACGGCAATGCCGATCTGATGATGATGACTACTCTCCAGGGCAATGTGAACCGGGTACAGCCCAGTATGTATATCATCCATGACGAGATGGTGGAGGGACCCGGGGATTTCAACGGATCAGCGTTCTGGTTTGAACAGCTTGACACGTTGTACACCGGAGCGGAAGCATTCGAGAAAGTAGAGTATCAGGACCCCTACGAGATGCTGGTGCAGAACAAGGATAAGATAAAGGGAGCAATAATCTATCACGAGCGTCTGTGTGATGGTGCGATGGCCAGCCGGAATAACTATCAGAGCAGGTATGGCGATATGGCACTCCTGAATCTGACCTTGATGATGTGCAGTGAATATGAGGCGGTGGCATTGAACTATATACAATACACCACCTTGAAGGAAGAATATGGTCTGGAATTAGAGATTCTGGGGGATACCACCAAGTTCATGGAGAAGGATGCGGACGGCTCCTTCTCGGCGGAGCGGGGAAGCCGTGAAGTGTGGGCGCGGGTGTACAAGTATGCGCTGGCCAACTTTGGTGACACCATGAATAAAGAGGCCTTGGGTCATAATGCCGGATTTCAGGCGGCCGCGTTTGACTATTATGTGGCAAACCACATTTTTATTTACAATCGGATATTCAGTGAGGAGGCAACTGAGGAGGAACGGAATCTGGAACTGTCCATCTTAAATGTTTCCAAACCCAATACACCGGTGTTTGGCTGCTGGTATCTTCAGGCAGACGAGGGAACGCTGGTGCCGATTTTGACGGAGAATTACAAGTATGTGATAGTCAGCTACGAATCCTTTAATGTAAGCTGGACCAGTGGACTGCCTTATGAGGAGCTTGAGGTGGAGGAGGAGAAGCTGACGCTGGATCCCACGAAAAAATATGTGGCATTTACTTTCACGGAAGGCGACAACAACTCTTACCTGCAATTTCGTATGCCTACGATGTTTCAGTCTCCTTCCAAGGGTAAGTATTCCATTGGCTGGACCATTGCGCCCACCTGCTGGGATCTGAATCCCAATATCATCCGTTACTACAGCCGGAACTGGTCGGCGGGAGACGGGTTGGCGATACCGGAGGCCGGAGTGGACTATGTCTATCATACACCGCCGGAAGGCTCCCAGGATGAGTATTTTGCCATTAGCGATGAGTATTTTGCCAGAGTAGGGAGCGGGTATATGCGTACCTTACAGCCGGATGTAGTGGATCCATTGCCCTATGCCGAGAAGATGAAGAATCTGGATGCGATCGTCTGTGGTTATCTGGAGACCGGAAATACCAATTACAACAATGATCTGTCCCATTTTCTGTTCCGGGATACGCCGGTGTTTTTACACTACAACGGCAAAGAGGCCGTGAATATGATACAGGCCGACTGCGGCGCACCGGGATTTTATGCCGTCTCCCTGTATGGCTGGTCTCAGGATCCCTCCAGCGTGGAGGCGATTATGGAGTCTCTGGGAGATGACTATGTGGCAGTAACGCCGAAGCAGTTGGCAGATTTGTATCGGCAGTATTACGGGCCGGAATTTGAGAATGTTACCCAGGCCAGCTTCCAGTCGGGTATGACCCGGAGCGAAATGGGCTTCCTCTACAAAGCAACAGATTACAGTGACTATGATTCCTATGCCGGAAGCCGGATTGCGGACGCGGAGGACTACTTCATCTACAGCTTTGATCTGGCAGAGGGGGTTAAGCAGGCGCTGTTTCATGTGATTGTGAAGGGCGATTATCAGATTGAAGCCTCTACCGATTACCTGCACTGGACCGTGATGGCCAGGGGAACCAGTGAGGAGAAGAAGAATGTCAGCTTTGATGCCTCTTCGCTTCTGGAGGACGGCAAGACGTTGTATATCCGGTTTGGAGATCGCACACCGAAGAATACCGATGGGGTGGAGCTCTATGCCCTTTATCTGAACACAGACAAGGCCGCGCTTACGTCGGTGGATATCCTGGGAACGCAGGATCGTGCTTATCTGGTAGATGATAGCGAAAGCAAGGCGGGTGATGCGAAAGCAAAGAGCGAGGTGACTGAGGAAGGCCGGCAAGGTGAATTTATATACTGCTTACCGTTTTCGGCTACAGTGACAAGCGGTGACCTGATGATCGCGGCTGAAAGTGTCAGTGCGTGGATCAGCACGGATAATAAGAGCTATACAGAACTGCCGATACATAAGGTTGGAAGTACATGGTACGGACAACTAGAGAAGCTGACCGGAAAATTATATCTGAAGCTTTCATCGGATGGGCCTGTATCCAAGGTGCGGTTCAATCCAACGCCGGATGCGGTAGACCAACTGAGCTTCTCACCGGTGAGCAATCCGGACACAAGAAAGTACCTTCTGAGCCTGGACGAAGACAAGGTGACGGAGGTGACTTATACCTCCAGCCGTGAGGTAACCGGTGATAATGTTATGGTATACCGTTTTGTCACGGCAGCAGATGTGACGGAAGCAAAGCTTATGCTGACAACCTCCGGGCTCTATCAGGTATCGGTTTCCAACGATGGAGAGAATTATAAGGAGCTGTTTGCTGCAGCAAGCGGCGAGAATCCGCCCAATCCCAATACGTTGGATATCACAGACTATGCGGCTGGCGGCAAGACGGTGTATGTGAAGTTCGGGATGTCTGTGCAGCTTACCGGGAAGTCTGCCAAGCTGGTGAAATTCCGGCTTTTGACGAACAAGACCTCGGATGCGCTTTTGAACAAGCTCGATATGGAACGCACTCCGGATGCTACGCTGCGGTCAGGAAGCGAGGGAGAAGAGGCATTACTGTATAAACCATTAAGCAAGGAGTATTTCCTGTATGAGAGCACGGCGCGTTGTATGACAGCCAGTCCGGAAGCCTCTATTGTGTATCGGTATGACACGAACAGCGATGATTTTTATAAGGCTCTGGGGATTGAAAGAACAGAGGTGAATAAGCTTCGGATATCCTTGCTCATCGCCAACGCATACAAAGTAAGCGTTTCGGCGGACGGGAAGAATTGGACCGAAGTAGCAGATTCCAACGATGCCAGCGTGCAGTCTGCATCGAACCAGAGAAATCTGTCGGTTGTACTGACTGACATGATGTCTGACGGCGTGGTATATGTAAGAATCAGTCGTTCCGATGCATACGAGGCAGGAAGGACGCACGATGGGCTCATCTATCAGACACAATTTTATTTTAACTAGACGAAAGAGGAGTACACGATGGGATTATATGAAAAAACATGGGAAAGCATAGACTCCCGGCCGTTGCCGGGGTGGTTTGATGAAGCAAAGCTGGGTATTTTTATACACTGGGGACTGTATTCCGTCCCCGCCTATGCTCCCAAGCGCAGGGATGTGGAGTCTACCGGCCTGGCTTATTCGGAATGGTATGGCTGGCAGATTGCCGGAAAATATCCGCCCTATTATGATTTTCATCGAAAGGTGTACGGGGAACATTTCCGCTATGAGGATTTTGCAGGGCAGTGGAAGGCTGAGATGTTTGAACCGGACAAGTGGGTGAAGCTGTTTGCGCGGGCAGGCGCGAAGTATGTGGTGCTGGTATCAAAGCACCACGACGGCTTCTGCCTGTGGCCCAGCTATTACAGCTGGAATTGGAACAGCGTGGATATCGGTCCACATCGGGATATTGTCGGTGAGCTTTTAGATGCGGCGGAGCGAAATGGGCTGCACAGAGGGCTTTATTACAGCTTGCTGGAGTGGTTTCACCCGGTGATGCAGGTGAAGGATCTGGCGAAGGCGGACATCCCGCGGTATGCGGTGGAGAAGATGATACCACAGATGAAGGAACTGGTGGAAGGTTATCGACCGGACATCCTCTTCACAGACGGAGAATGGTCCTACAACAGTGAACAGTGGCACAGTCTTGATTTTATCACCTGGCTGTACAATGAGTCATCCGTTCGGGATAAGATCGTCATAAACGATCGCTGGGGCAGCGATACCAGGGGACTCCATGGCGGTTATCTCTCCTGCGAGTATGGCGAGGTCAACAGCCCCGCTGTGGAGGAGAAGGAGGCCATTAAAAACCTGGCGCGCCGTAAGTGGGAGGAATGCCGCAGCATTGGCGCCAGCTTTGGCTATAACCGCAACGAGGATGTGACGGATTATCTCAGTGAGAATCAGCTCATCGAGCTTCTGGTGGATACCGTGAGCCGTGGCGGAAATCTGTGCCTCAATGTGGGCCCCTGCGCCGATGGCACCATCGCACCGTTGATTCAGGAACGTTTATTGCAGCTGGGCGAGTGGATGGACGTGAACAGTGAAGCAATTTACGGGACTTCGGCTGCCCGCGAGCTCTGCTTACCGGAGGGTGTGCGAGCCACGAAAAAGGGGAATGTGCTATATCTGTTCTGCAACCGATATCCCAAGGAGGAGCTGCGGGTGTCGGGCATGAACTTTGGACGTAATGAGAGTGGCCGGGAAGAAGCAGTGAAGGCGGTACTCCTGGGAAGCGGGGCACCGGTGACATGTCGGATGGACGGTATGGATCTTGTGCTGCAGGCACCGATGCTTACGGTGGATGAGCTTCCTTGCCGGAATGTATATACGTTTAAAATTTGGCAGAATGAGTAAGAGGGAGAGTTATATGGAAAAAAAGCGACGTGAGGATTGTTTTTTTGGCGTGCATTTTGATTTTCATGCCAGTGATGATTGCGTGAATATAGGGGAAAATACCACACCAAAGCAGCTTCAATATATGCTGGATACGATTCAGCCGGAGTTTGTCCAATGCGATTGTAAGGGGCATCCGGGGATTGCCAGCTATGAAAGCGCAGTAGGGGAGCATGCGCCGGGATTTGTGCAGGATAACCTGAAGCTCTGGCGGGACGTGACAGCAGAAGCCGGGGTGCCGTTGTTTCTGCATTATTCCGGAGTATTTGACATGGCGGCGGTGAAGGCGCATCCGGAGTGGGCCATCGTGGACGCAGAGGGAAAGATAAGCGAAAACTATACCTCGCTGAAGGGGGGATATAGTGATGGTTTACTGATTCCACAGCTATTGGAAGTGATCGGGCGATATGATGTGGATGGAGTCTGGATCGACGGGGAAGCCTGGGCAGTGTTCCCGGACTATTCCGAAGCGTTTCTGGAGGCGTTTCGGAGGGATACTGGTTGTGAAACAGTGCCGAAGAAGCCAGAAGATCCCGATTATGAAATGTATATGGGATATTTGCGGGAGAGCTTCCGGCAATATCTGCGGCATTATACGGATGAGCTCCACCGGAGGTATCCGAAGTTTCAGATTGCCAGCAATTGGGCTTTTTCCACCTATATGCCGGAACCGGTAAGTGTGGGCGTGGACTATCTCTCAGCAGATTATAGCCCGCTGGATTCCTATAATACAGCCCGGTTTGAGTCCCGGTATCTGGCCACGCAGGGAAAGCCCTGGGATATTATGGGGTGGAGCTTTGTGACAGGATCGGAAGACGGAGCTATCAGCACTAAAAGTGCCTGCCAGATTGAGCGGGAAGCCGCGGCACCGCTGTCTCTTGGCGGCGGATTCCAGGTATATGTCCAGCAGAACCGGGATGGTTCCCTGGAAGAATGGATGCTTCCTGTGGTGGGAGAAGTGAGCCGTTTTTGCCAGGAGCGACGTGATTGGTGCTTCCGAGCGGAAAATGTGCCCCAGGTGGCGGTACTTTTATCTACGTATAATTATTATAAGACGGCCAAACGTGCGCTGTTCCCGGATAAGGAGCATTATGCCACCCGGGGAATTACCCAGGCGCTGCTGGACAGTCAGCTATCGGTGCAGTTGATCTCGGAGCATCATCTGAAGGAAGATTTGATGAAATATCCGGTTATATTGCTGCCGGAGACGGTCTGGCTGGAAGAAGAGACGGTAGCCATGCTGCGCAGCTATATGGAACGGGGAGGTCATCTGATTGCGGTTGGACCTTTCGCAGCCCGGTATTTTGCACAGGAGACATTGACCAAGATACCGGAGCAGCCACCTGTCAACGAGGTTCGCTATTTGGATTACAATGACTGGCTCACTGGACTGCACTCCTTAAGCTACGCGGTAACACCGGATCCGGATACAGAGGTGATTGGACGGCTGTATCAGGGAAATGCGGCCAAGGGACCTTCCAGCCCGGCAGCAACATGCCACTCGGTTGGGAAGGGAAGCTGTACCTGTGTCTGGATAAACATCGGGGAACGGTATCTGTTGGCACAGCGATCACCGGTGCGGGATTTCCTGGGAGCCTTGGTGCGGAAGGTATTTCGGCCGATGGTGCGGGTGACAGGCTCACATCTGGTGGACGTGAATATCTCACGAAAGGAAGAAAAATTGCTGGTACATCTGATCAACACCTCCGGCAACCATGGCAGCGAACACACCTATATTTATGATGAGATCACACCGCTTCGGGATCTACATATCGAGGTGGACTGTCCGGTGTCACCTGAAAATGTGGAGCTGATACCACAGGGACATGCGGAATGGAAATGGGAGAACGGCGTGCTGTGCCTGACATTGGAGCAGCTTGATATATACACAGTGATCGCAATTTGGTAATGTTCTGCTTTATAATGCTTAGCAAGAGGGATATGCTGCTTGCTAAGCATTTGTTTTGTGAACAAGTAAATTTATACTACCACAAAATCAGAAGCTATGATAAAATAGTAAAAGCAAGCCGAGAATTGACATAAGCAAAGAGGAAACATATTTTGAAAAACGCGATTGGAATCATTGGAGGCATGGGTCCCATGGCCTCCCAACTTTTTTATAAAATGGTGACGGAACACACAGCAGCTAAGAAGGATCAGGATCACATCAATATGATCCTTCTCAGCGATGCGTCCATGCCAGATCGAACCTCTGCGATCTTAAGTGGTGATTATGAGGAATTGTATCGGCAGCTTCTTGAGGATGCACGTTTCCTGGAAGCAGGGGGCTGTACGGCGATCGGAATTACCTGCAATACCAGCCATTTCTTCGTGGACAGGCTTGCAGGGGATCTGAATATTCCGGTGATTCATATGGTGCGCGAGGCTGCGCGGGAGATAGCTGACAAGGTGCGCTGCGGCAAAACAGTCGGCGGCGAACGAGCGTTGAATCGTGCAATGACGCATGCAATTGTGCCGGATATGAAGGACAGGGTAGTTGGAATCATGGCGACTGACGGCACAGTGCAGACGGGGCTCTATCAGAAGGAGCTACGTGCACAGGGGCTTACGCCCTTTGTGCCCTCCGTGGAGATTCAGAAGGAGGTTATGTACCAGATCTATGGCAGAATCAAAAACGGACAGCCTTACGATAAGGAGAGCTGGGAGCGGATCGAGGCGGAGTACCGGGAAGCCGGGTGCGGACGGGTACTGCTGGCCTGCACGGAGCTTTCTGTGATAAAGGCCGATGAACAGTTGCCGGACTGGTATATGGATTCCATGGAGATCCTGGTGCGGAGAGTGATCGCATTTGCCGGGAAGGAATATCGGGAGTGATACAGTGGCGGAAGGAATGACGGAATGTTGGAACAGACAAAAGAAAAGGATGACGGGATATTGGAACAGACAAAAGAAAAGGATGACGGGATATTGGAACAGATAGACGAAAAATATGACGGGACATTGAAACTGACAGAGGGAAGACCGAAGGAGACGGCAGGACGGCTGGACAAGGAGATACGAGTGTATGATTTCCTGAATTCCCTGGGCGTGCCTTACCAGCGCATCGATCATGAACCGCTCATGACCATGGCGGCATGTGAGGAGGTTGATAAGATCCTGTGCGCGACCATTTGCAAGAATCTGTTTCTCTGCAATCGGCAGGAGACGGATTTTTATCTGCTGATGATGCCGGGGGAGAAGAAGTTTAAGACTAAGGATCTGGCAGCGCAGATCGGCACGGCACGGCTTTCCTTTGCAAAGGAAGAATATATGGAAGAATTTCTGGATATCACACCGGGTTCGGTCAGCGTTATGGGGCTTATGAATGATAAGGAGAAGCACGTGCGGCTTCTCATGGACGAGGATATACTGAAGGGGGAGTATATCGGCTGTCATCCGTGTATCAACACCACCAGCCTGAGGATTCGCACGAAGGATATGATGGAACGGGTGATACCGGCGCTGGAGCATATGCCGCGTATGGTGAAGCTGTAAAACCATATTTTGCACAGGTGTTTCGTTTTTTCGGGGAAGGCAAATTTTCTCATAAAACGAAGTTTATCATTGTAAAATAAGGGTAGGTCATATATAATAAGTGCAAGTGAGCCATGGATGTGTTCCTGGCCATGAGTGCAACCGAAGAGATTTTAGGAGGATAAGGATGGAAACAGTTATTGTTCTTGATTTTGGCGGACAGTACAATCAGCTTGTGGCACGGCGTGTGCGTGAGTGCAATGTGTACTGTGAGATATATTCTTACCGGACGGACATCGAACAGATCAAAGCGATGAACCCCAAGGGAATCATCTTGACCGGCGGCCCTAATAGCTGCTATGAGGAGAATTCCCCCACGTATGATAAGAAGCTTTTTGAACTTGGGATTCCGGTGCTGGGACTGTGCTATGGTGCGCAGCTTATGATGCATGTTCTGGGCGGCAAGGTGGAGAAGGCTCCGGTTCGCGAGTATGGAAAGACAGAGGTGTTTGTGGACAACCACTCACCGATTTTTGCCGACGTGTCACCACAGACGATCTGCTGGATGAGCCATTTTGATTATATTTCGAAGATCGCACCGGGATTTGACATCACCGCCCACACGGCGGATTGCCCGGTTGCAGCAGCGGAGAATGCGGACAGACAGTTATATGCCATCCAGTTCCATCCGGAGGTGCTTCATACCCGTGAGGGCAGCAAGATGCTTTACAATTTCGTGCGGAATGTCTGCGGCTGTGCCGGAACCTGGCGTATGGATTCCTTTGTGGAGAATTCCATTGCGGCGATCCGGGAGAAGGTCGGAAACGGCCGGGTGCTCTGCGCGCTCTCCGGCGGTGTAGATTCTTCGGTGGCGGCGGTTCTGCTCTCCAAGGCAGTTGGCAATCAGCTTACCTGTGTTTTCGTGGATCATGGTTTGCTTCGGAAGAATGAAGGAGACGAGGTGGAGGCTGTTTTCGGCCCGGATGGTCCTTACGATCTTAACTTCATCCGTGTGAATGCACAGGAGCGTTTCTACGCGAAGCTGGCGGGCGTCAGCGAGCCGGAGCAGAAGCGGAAGATCATCGGTGAGGAGTTCATTCGTGTATTTGAGGAAGAGGCGAAGAAGATCGGTGCAGTGGATTTCCTGGTGCAGGGAACCATTTACCCGGACGTGGTGGAGAGTGGTCTTGGCGGTGAGTCGGCAGTGATCAAGTCCCATCACAACGTGGGAGGCCTGCCGGATTATGTGGATTTCAAGGAGATCATTGAACCGCTTCGGAACTTATTTAAGGATGAGGTCCGCAAGGCTGGGCTGGAGCTTGGTATCCCGGAGAAGCTTGTGTTCCGTCAGCCGTTTCCCGGACCGGGGCTTGGCATCCGTATCATCGGCGAGGTGACAGGCGAGAAGGTGCGGATCGTACAGGATGCGGACGCAATCTATCGTGAGGAAGTGGATCAGGCAGCGAAGGCATATCAGGACGAACATGGCAAGGAGCCGTCCTGGATGCCGAACCAGTATTTCGCGGCACTGACCAATATGCGTTCCGTAGGCGTTATGGGCGATGAGAGAACCTATGATTATGCCGTGGCGCTGCGGGCAGTGAATACCATCGATTTCATGACAGCAGAAGCAGCGGAGATTCCCTTCGAGGTGCTCCAGACGGTGATGAGCCGGATCATCAACGAGGTGCGTGGGGTGAACCGTGTGATGTATGATATCAGCAGTAAGCCGCCAGGGACGATAGAATTTGAGTAACTTGAAAAGTCAAAAAAGCCCAGTGTTTATGCGGAATTGTGGCATTTCAAGAGGTCTTTTAAATCCATATTATTACCAAAGCCCTTAGTTGTGGGTACAAACTCATAGCTAAGGGCGTTTTTTTCTTATATAAATCTATTTGCAAGATATTAAGTGTACCTGGGGATAGATTTCCTGTTTTGGGGATGGTAATGTTATTATTATGAAGCAGTGTAAAATTGTTGTTCCCGCCAGTGATCAAAATGGTAAGAGTTATCTTTGTCAAGATAATAATCAGAGTACAACAAGGTAACAATATCCATATCACCAAAGAGATCAAAGACCCAGCTATCCCAATCGCAATCATTGTCATCCTCTGATTGGAGATATGGGAGGATGCTTTCCATGGAGAATTCTGATTCCTCCATAATTAAGTATAATGCCAATTCTTCCATAACCGTATGGGCAATAAAGCTTCTATTACTTGTGGCCTGGTTCCGATAACCCAGAAGAGTGGTTTTGAAAAAATATAGGAAATCGTAATCGTACTGCGTGAGAAATTGCGGAGGCAAGCTGTCTTTCAACCAGGAGCAGTCTAACTCTCCAATGTGTGTTCCTTTCGGTTTGTGGGATAGAGCTTTCAGATCCTGCTCTATGTTATCCAGAAGAATATCACTGCCAATCACAAATGAGATAGCAGCGGCATCTCCAAAACTATCGGCAAGTGTTTTTGGCCATATTCCACTGCGCTGAAAGGTATTAAGATCTGGCTTAGGCAGCTCCGGTTCTTTCAGGTCTGGCAAAGTATGCCAGTTTAATGCTTTGCAAACATGCGTCACTTTATCACGTCGGATAGATTCCCCGGCCTCATAGCGGCTCCAGGTTTTGGTTCCGATCCCCGCTTTGGATGCGGCTTCTTCAATCGTAAATCCAAGTTCATTCCGTCTCAATCGAATCTTATTTCCTAACTCTATACTGCTTTTTACAATTTTTGCGCTCATAGTATAATCCTCCGTTTCTACGCCTTAAGTGACGGGTCACTATGAAGTCATTATATCATTTTTTAAAGCCGTGTCAAGTATTTATTAAAGCGGCACAGGGAAAACTTTGGAGAGAACCACGGTAACTAATGATTTTGAAGAATAGTGTACAGAAATAGAGTGGGTATAATTTTGGTACACCAGAAACTGTTTATATGTAGGTGTGAAGAGCAGTCGAAAGGCTGCTCTTTCGTAAATATAGGAATGGTGTTTTGAATTAGGGTATGATAGAATAAAGAAGGTAATTCAGAATATATTGGTAAGAATCGGAGTGAATCAATGCGAACAGAAAATGTTGAACTTACAGTCACTTGTTTAGTTCATAAAGAGGAAGAATACTTATTACAGGACAGAATAAAAGATGATTGGAAAGGGTATACCCTTCCCGGAGGGCACATTGAAGAGGGCGAGTCTATCGTTGATGCCGTTATAAGGGAGATGAAAGAAGAGACGGGTCTTACGATTTTGAATCCGCACCTATGCGGTGTTAAGCAATTCCCAATTGAAGATGGCAGGTACATTGTTTTTCTTTTTGAAACAGATGAGTTTGAAGGGGAGTTAAGAAGCTCGGAAGAAGGAAAAATGTCTTGGGTCAAAAAAGCTGACTTACCCACCGTAAATCTTGTGAGTTTTATGATTTTCGGATCTGGCAGCGTATCACGGATAAGCCGGAAAAAGAAGCCCGGATCATTGGAGATATCCTTGGTACTTCTCAGATCGGCGTGGGGGACTGGTGGTATGCGAAAAGAATTGAATATCATATCCGGCAGGGGAATATTCGAGTTGCGAAGGATTCAGAAAATAAATATGCAAGATTGATTGAATGTGTTAAAAAGTAGTCATTTGTTGTGAGCCTATATGATGGGGACTAGAAATTCCAGGAGGTATAAATCTTATATTGGTATTGAAATAATTGTATTATTTGATGACCGACATATTGAAAAAAATATATAATTTTACACTTGAGATGTTGAAAAAAATATACTTTCTGGTAAAATGAATAAAAAGGGACATAATCATAAGGATATAAATAGTAGGTGACAGGTGAAGACAATGTTTAGAAGAAAAGTATATGAAGAACTCCTGAAATGGAAAAAAGAATGGAATGGCAAGTATGCATGTTTGCTTGAGGGGGCGAGACGTGTCGGAAAGACAACAATCGCAGAAGAATTCGCGCGTAATGAATATGACTCTTATATCCTGATTGATTTTTCAAATACCAGTAAGGAAATAATGGATATATTTGATGACATTTCGAAGCATGACCGTTTCTTTTTAAGATTGCAGATGGAAACTGGTGTACAGCTTTACGAAAGAAAATCAGTTATTATTTTTGATGAAATTCAGTTGTTTCCAAAGGCGAGACAGGCGATCAAACATCTTGTAAAGGATGGGAGA
>CAKSAI010000044.1 GCA_934434905.1 uncultured Lachnospiraceae bacterium
GTATAAACCGGATACAACACGTGGAATCACTATTGCGGAATTGCTGCAGGCAATGTACAAGTACAATGAAGCTGCTCTGGCATATAAGACTGCAAGCGAATAATGAAAGGAGTGCGGAATGAAGAACGAATACAGGACTCCAGAGATGGAAGTTACAAGGTTTGAAACAGAGAATATCATTACCGACGACAGTACCGAGCCAATTTTTCCGGACGATGCTTTGACGCAGAATAGCAGATACTGGTAAGGTACAAAGCAGCAGTCAGAAGGAGAAGGAGAATGAAGAAAAAGTATTGGATCCGGATATCCGTGAGTGTGGCGGCGCTGTTGGCGGCAGCCCTTATCATAGCCATGGTTGCACGAAGGACAAATGATCAGCCGGAAGTTGGGAGAACACAGAGCGGACAGGAGCAGATGAACAAAGACAATGAGAAGAATACGGATTCTGCTCCGCCGGGTCAGCCGGAGGGCACAGAGAACCGTGGGAATGAAAACGGTTCTGAGGGCACAGAGAACGATGGAAACGAAAATGATTCCGAGGGCGCGACAGAATTTCTGCCGGAGCAAGACACAGAGCAGCCGGGAGAACCGGAACCGGGGCAAGATAGACCACGGGAATCGAAGGATTCATCCCCCATTGAGCTTCCGTTTTTGCCCTGTAAGTGAGGCGGATATGCCGCCTCATTTTTTTGGAACAAAACAAAGGATTTTGTCATTTGGTACAATTAAGAGAAAATGCATGAAGGAGAGTCGGTGTACTTTATGGTTATATCGGAATACTGACTTTGGAAACCGTAACGATGGTATGCGGCGCAATCGAAATACTCTTGTCATGCCAATGCAGCTCTCCTTGTCCGTCTGAGAGGTTGTCCACTGTAATTCCCTCCGACGTAATCGCAACAAGGATTGAACCATCCGGCGTGGGGACAGTTCCGCTGATATTTGCAAGACCATTGGGGTGCGGCTCCACCAGGAAGGTCTTATAGCCGGGAGCGGTGGGGCGCACCCCAAGATAATATTTGCCGAACAGAATGATCGGCCCGGCACCCCAGGCATGGCACAGACTCTTGCCGTAGGGGTGTCCGTACATGGCGTAGTGCTCCGCCCCCTTCTGGGCAGGGTCGTAGGTCTCCCAGAAGGCGCTGCAGTCCAAGTCCAGCATACCGCCCCAGTAGGAGGTCAGAAACTGGTGCATCTGTGGGAAGAGTCCTGCTTCTCCCATGGCCAGCAGTTCATAGTATTTCATATAAGGCGTGGTGATGGGACAACAGTTCTCATTCAATAATACGGAATGCCGTACACGAGCTGTCTGCTCCGGAGACAGGTACCCAAACAGAATGGCAAACATGTTGGTATAGCGGGTCACATAGTCGTGACCCTGTTCTCTTGTTCCGTGAAGGAAGCAGCCCTGCGCCTCATCCCAGAAGGTGTCAAAAATGCATGCAAGAAGCGCACGGTGTAGTGTAAGATATTGTTCTTCATGGAAGGTATCACCAGTCAGTCCGGCCAGGGATGACAATACCTTGAGCGCCTGGGCAAACAGGAGCTGAATAAAGGAGACGTCTCCCTTGTTCAGTTCCTCCAGGTTGTTCCAGTCAATGAATACCCAGTCTGTTTCCTTGGACATCAGAAATCCCCGATCATCCGTCTGTGGCAGACAGAACTGCTCCATCAGCGACAGGGCGGCGGGATAGATCTCTTTGATAAAATCAAGATCCCCAGTATACAGATAATAATCCCCCAGGCTGATGAACCAGTAGAGGGTGTAATCCTGTATGGTATTAATATGAATGGTTACCGGATCCTTTCCACGTAAGAACCGCATGGTGCGCTTGCAGATCTCATTGTCGAAGAACGAGTAAAAGTTAATGAGATAGCTCTGGGTGGCGTCTCCGCTCCATACCCAGCGATCCCGCTTGATCCCGTCCAGAAAGAACTCTCGGGAACAAAGATGAAAAGTGCGGACAGAGGTCTCATAGATCCGGTTCAAAAGCTCATTATCGCAGGAGAAGCTCCCCTTGTTCGTGACAGGAAGATACTCCGCAACAGCTGTGATATCGTCGTAATGTACATTTCCTTCGGTGCGAACCAGCACATAGCGGAAAGCTGTGGACTGGTTCGTAGAGAGAACTGGAAGGGCAGTCGCCGGAATTGCCTCCCGGATGGTGCTGTATGTATAATCCAGGGCCTCATCTCTGGATTCTCCGTAGGAGATGAGGAGACGACCGCTGCCTGAAATGTTCAGGAATTTCAGCTTTGCCATATATTCAGAGTCAAAATCATAGAGAATGCCCTCATCCACAGCTGTTTTACTGCGGTAGTCCACCTGCTCTGTCGCCAGTCGGTATTCGGTAGGCGGAAGATCCGGACTGGTAAAGTTCCAATGACCGGCAGATAACCAGTGGACGTTGTCACAGGTGACCTTCCAGCTTTCATCTGTCTGCACATCAGGATGATCGAGATAGAGCGCTGGCAGGCTGTCTCTGCTGTACACAAGCACCTGGATATGATGCGTTCCTTTGGAAAGAAAGACGCCATTATCAGAATCATAAGGAAGGTATCCTACCTGGTACAAACGGACGCAGATGGTGCCGGTACTGTGAAAATGCAGATAGGAATCCTCACTGAGCGTGATGATCTTCTGAAATTGTACGCTGTGATAGACGCTCTCTAAGCGCCAGTCCGGTGGAATGACAGCACCCCGCTCCGTGCGGGCAGTCATGACCTTCTCACCAAAATAAAATTCAAAATCGCTGGGATACCAGATCCATTGTGCCATATATTAATTCCTCATTTCCTTTACGACTATTATCGAAACCTGCACAGCGGATTCCGGCAGGCAATTTCTTATTGTACATAGTATCATTATAGTATCGCACACTACCTGAAACAAGAAAAAAGAAAAAGGTTTCGGATAATGGATGAAAGTATAGCAAGATTGGAAGAGTTTGGAAGGAGTGCGTTTTCCGCCGAATGACAAATGTATCTTTAGTCGTAGCTGAACGAATTATCATGATAATTAAGGTTTATTATTGTGGTATTCCATACGATAGTTGCCAAAGTAGCCTTTGAACATTGAATTACACAAGGAGGATATGGTAATCTTAATAAAAGTAAATCCGAATTACAGGGATTCTATTGCTATCTTATGAAATATAACAAATGAAGACGGAGGTGTATGTCAATGAATACGAAGTGTCACAGGATGATCGCAGTGTTTCTGGCTGTGGCCATGGCAGTTACTTTTATGGATATGCCGAAAGCCAGGGCAGTGACTTTATCGGAATGGCTGGCAGGAGAGCAGAAGAACAACCAGACGGTTGTCTACGACTCAGAATTGAACCAGACAAAGTATGCCGAGGTACAAAAACAGTACAAAGAACAGGGCTATCAGAGAGGAGATTGTGTCATCCGGCTTGGCAGTGAACAGGCTGATGGTGTTCATGCTTCCTCTTATCAGGGGGTGGAGCAGGCGCTGATCAGCGAGGAGGAATCGAAGCTTACGTTTTCCTTTTCCTGTGAGAAGGCGGGGCTCTATGCACTGCGGATACGCTACTGTGCCACGGAGGATGTGACAACGCCCATTGTGCGTTCCCTTTCCGTAGACGGGCAGATCCCATTTGCGGAGAGCGGAACGATTACTCTGTACCGGATGTGGCAGGACAATGGCAAGCCGGTTGCGAATCTCAATGGAGATGAGGTGGCTCCCGGGGTTGTTCAGGTGCGGGATTGGCAGACCGCTTCGGTCTATGATGCGGAAGGGTACTATTCCAGACCCTTGGAGTGGTACTTAAGCGAAGGATCCCATGAGGTGACGTTTTCCGGTGTGGAGAACGGTATGGCCATAGAATATCTGGAGTTCTATCCTCTGGAGGAGATACCGTCCTATGCGGAGGTGGTGGCAGAATATAAGGCGAAGGGGTACAAGCCTGCCGCAAAGCCAATCTATCTGGAGGCGGAAGAGCAGGTTGAGAATAAGAACTGGAGTACCATACGTCTGGTCAGTGATTCTGATCCCACTGTTTCCAAGACCGAAGCCGGCAAGGTGATCTACAATACCATTGGAGGCGGGTACTGGACCAGCGCCAACGCCGCCATTACCTGGGGCTTTGACGTGGAGGAGGATGGACTCTATCAACTGGCTTTTCACCTGAAGCAGGCTTTCGGCAATGGACTTCCCTCCTATCGCCGGATTGAGATAGACGGGCAGGCGCCTTTTTCGGAGTTTGAGAATCAGAAGTTTCTGTATTCCTCCAAATGGCGGATGGAGACCATGGCGGATGCGGACGGCGAGCCATATTCCATCTACCTGGAAAAAGGCCATCACACGCTGACCATGACAGTAACTCTGGGAGAGCTGGCGGATATGGTGGCGGATCTCAACCGGGATTCTCTTGTGGTGTCGGATCTGATCCTGCAGATCACAATGCTGGTGGGGCAGAATGCGGACGCCAACTATGATTACCGTCTGGATGAGCGGATCCCCGGTCTGATCCCTGCGCTTACGGAGCTTGTGGAGCATATGGATCAGTATCTGGAAACCTTGAAGGAGGCTTCCGGAAAGACGCCCAGTATTCACGGTCAGATCAAGAACAGCAAGGAGCAGATGGAAGAACTGATCGAGAATCCCTTTGATATTGCCACGAAGAAGGATGTGCTGGACACGGTGGTGTCCACCCTGGGAACTGCCGTCACCAGTCTCAGCGGACAGGCGCTGCAGCTGGATAACATTCAGTTTGTTCCTTCTGAGGATGATATCCGCACCCAGAAGGGCGGATTTTTCGCACGGCTGTGGGGCGGACTGGTGAATTTCTTCCAGAGCTTTACCAAGGATTACAATGCGGTGAGAAGCAGCGGCCTGGGCGGTACGGAAGTGACGGAGGTGCTGGATGTGTGGGTGTCCTACGGCGAGGACTGGGGCTCTCTGATCCAGGAACTGGCAGATTCGGATTTTACGCCTAAGACAGGGATTGGCGTGAAGATCCATGTGGTTCCGGCCGGACAGTTGAACTCCGGAGGCGCCAATGCGCTGCTCTTGGCGGTTTCCTCGGGCACAGCCCCGGATGTGACGCTGGGCACAGAGGTGGGATCTGTGGGAGAATTTGCTCTTCGTAATGCCGTTGTGGATCTCACCCAGTTTGAAGATTATGAGGAAGTGATTGAACGTTACCAGGAGAAGCGCATGATTCCCCTTACCAGCGGAGATGCGGTGTACGGCCTGCCGGAGATCCAGAATTTTCAGGTGATGATCTATCGTAAGGATATTTTAAGCGACCTGGGACTGGCGCTGCCGGAGACCTGGGAGGATCTTTACAATTATGTGCTGCCGGTATTGTACCAGAACAACATGGAATTCTACTGTCCCCTGAATCTGGATCCCTTCATCTATCAGAGCGGCGGCACGTATTATAATGAAGATATGACCATGTCGGCGCTGGATTCCGAGAAGGCGTTCCGTGGCTTTAAGGAGTGGGTGGAGCTGTACAGCGTTCAGGGAGTTCCCATCGCTGCCAGCTTCTTCAACCGGTTCAGGTCTGGGGAGATGCCCATCGGGATCGGAGATATGTCCATGTATATGCAGATTCGCGCGGCGGCGCCGGAATTGAAGGGGCGCTGGGGCATCGCGCTGATCCCGGGGCATGAACAGGAGGACGGAACGGTAAATCATTCCCAGGGAGCCTGTGTGACCCAGGCAGGAATGATCTTAAGCCAGTCCGACAAGCAGGAGGCCGGCTGGGAGTTCTTGAAATGGTGGACCTCCGACGAGGTGCAGATCCGTTACGGCAATGAGATCGAAGCCTTGAAGGGTGAGGTGGCCAGGTGGAATTCCGCCAATCAGAATGCTTTTGCTGCGATGGCGTGGCCAAAGGAGGATTATAAGGTGATCGCGGAAGCCTTAAGCCAGGTGGATCATACCAAGGTGGTGCTGGGCGGTTACTTCAATAACCGTCATGTGTTGAATGCCTTTAACCGCGTCTGTATCTCCCACACCATGAACGAGCGTGATTCCATCGAGAAGGCCGTGGAGGATATCAACAAGGAGCTGGCAAGAAAACGGGAAACCACCAGAAGATAGGAGGAATAAGGAAGTTGAAAGCGCGTAATGTAACAAATCGTCAGAGACGTGGATTGACCAACCGGCAGCGTCATAATGTGGTGGGATATCTGTTTATGTCCCCTTTTCTGATCTCATTTTTCCTGTTCACGATCATCCCGGTGGTGACCGCCATCGTCTTGAGTCTGACGAATTATAATATGATTGAAACGCCGCAGTTTATCGGATTGAGCAACTACCGGCTGCTGCTGATGGACGACAGCGAGTTTATCACAGGCTTGAAGAATACCCTTGTATTTGCTCTCATATCGGGTCCACTGAGCTTTCTTGGATCCTTTGTGATGGCGGTGCTGATCAATAACCTGAAACGGTTCCGGAATCTTTTTTCCCTGCTGTTCTATGCGCCTACCCTGGTCAGCGGCGTGGCCATCAGCGTGGTATGGCTGTACTTTTTCAACGGCGACCGGTATGGTCTGATCAATAACTTTCTGATCCGGCTTGGGGTGATCAGCGATCCCATCCAGTGGACAAGCAACACCGGAACGGTGCTGTGGGTGGTGATCATCGTCTCGGTCTGGACCAGCATGGGTGTGAACTTTCTGACGTTTCTGGCCGGACTCCAGAACGTATCCCAGGATATGTATGAGGCGGGGAAGATCGACGGGATCAAGAACGGCTTCCAGGAGCTGATCTACCTTACCCTTCCGGTGATGAAGCCGCAGCTTCTCTTTGCAACCATCAACATGATCACCGGAGCCTTCGGCGTATTCGATATCGCGGTATCCATCGCGGGAATGCCCAGCCCGGATTACGCGGCGCATACCATTGTGACGCATCTGTACGATTACGGTTTCATACGATTTGAGATGGGATATGCCTCCGCGATTGCGGTGATCCTGTTCTTGATTTCCTATCTGGCGGGACGATTGTTCACCAGAGTATTGCGAGAGGATTAGGAGGTGCTTCTATGGCAGCAGTAAAAGGACGCAGTGTAAAGATTGCGGGTCATCATCTGTTTTATTTTCAGTTTTCACAGGTGCTGTTGTATGCCCTGTTGACATTATTTGTGTTGTTTACAGCCCTTCCGCTGGTGTATGTGGCGGTGACGGCGTTCAAGCCGCTTGATGAGCTGTTTATATTTCCACCCAAGTTTTTCACCAGCCATCCGGTGACGGATAACTTCTATAGCCTGCTGGCGACGCTGGATAACAGCAGCGTACCCTTCAGCCGGTACGTGTTCAACAGTGTGCTTGTTTCCGTCTGCGTGGTGGCGGGTACGGTGGTGATCTCCACCATGGCGGCTTACGGTCTGGTGAAGCACCATCCGGCAGGCTCCGACTTCATTTTTGCAGTGATCCTGGCGGGACTGATGTTTTCAACCCATGTGACTCAAATCCCGAACTATATGGTGGTGAAGGGACTGGGACTGCTGGACAGCTACTGGGCGCTGATCCTGCCGAAGGTTGGAACGGCTTTCAACATGTTTTTGATGAAGCAGTTTATGGAGCAGCTGCCCCAGGAGTACATCGAGGCGGCCCGGATCGACGGAGCGGGCGAGATCAAGGTGTTCACGAAGATCGTAATTCCTTTTGTGAAGCCGGCCATGGCTACCCTGGTGGTGTTTTCCTTCGTGAGTACCTGGAACGATTATTTCTCACCGCTGATCTTCACCAGCTCCGGAGCAATGAAAACGCTTCCTCTGGCGATCCAGTCCATTGCAGGCGGCGCGGGTGCGGCTTCCCTGGCTACGGCGGGTACTATGGCGGCAGCCACCTTTGTAACAATGATCCCGACGATTCTGATCTATACGTTCATGCAGTCCAAGGTGATCAATACCATGAGCTATTCCGGTATCAAGGGATAAGATCAGGAAAGAGGTGAAAGGTTTGAAACGAATAGCAGCATTTGCCCTTGCGGCAGTGATCCTTACCGTCAGCGGGATGACCGCACACGCCAGTGAGACAGACTATGTGATCGACAATGACGGGGAGAGGCTGGCAACGCCGAAAACCTATCTGGTGAAGGGCGTTATCACCTATCTGGGTGAGGAGGGCGGTAATCTGTATGAGCCCAAGGATATATTTATTGACAAAGAGGACAATATCTATGTGGCGGACACCGGGAACAACCGGATCGTGAAGCTTGACCCGGAAGGAAACTATGTGAGCTCTTATACGGGCGGAGGGACTCTGTCAGGTCCCCAGGGCGTGTTTGTCACGGATTTTGGAAGCATTTTCGTGGCGGATACCGGAAATCAGCGGGTGGCCAATATCGACGGGACGGATCAGGTCCTGGAGAACTTTGTGAAGCCGGACAGCGAGCTTCTGGAGGCTTCCAGCGATTTCTCCATCAACAAGGTATGCATCAGTAACCAGGGGATTCTGTATGTGATCAAGGGTCAGCAGTTTATGACCATTGATGCCAACAATGAGTTCAAGGGGTTTGTGGGAGCCAACAGCCTTTCTTTCAGTCTGAAACGGGTGCTGATCCGTATGTTTGCTTCGGAGGAGCAGAAGAGCCGTCTGGAGATGGAGGAGGCGCCGCCCTTTAACAACTTTGTGATCACGGACAGCGGCGTCATCTACGCGGTGGCCGCCACGGATTCCGGCAAGATCAAGAAGCTGAATGCCAACGGCTCCAATCTGTTTCCGTCAGATTATATTGCGGAGACCATCTATGACGAGGACGGCTTTTCCAAGAATCCGGATTATGTGGATATTGCGGTGGATTCCCAGGAGATCATCAGCGTACTGGAACGGAACACTGGACATATCTATCAGTATGACCAGGATGGCAACCTGCTGACCATCTTCGGCGGCAAGGGCAATAAGAAGGGCTATTTTCAGAATCCCTGCTCCCTTGCGGTGAACAGCAGAGGCGAGGTGTATGTGCTGGACACCAGCACCGGATATATCCACGTCTTTACGCCAACTACTTTTATGGAGCATATCAAGAACGCCATCAATTATTATGCAGACGGCGAGTATACGGCGGCCCATGAGGAGTGGAAGGCCGTGATCGAAACGGACGCCAATTATCCGGTGGCAAACATGGGAATGGGGCAGGTCCTCTACAAGCTGGACGAGCCGAAGCAGGCCATGGAGTACTTCGAGATCGCCAAGGTGCAGCAGCGGTACGGAAAGGCATTTGAGGATTACCGGTATGCATTTATCAAGGCGTATTTTTTCCAGGTAATACTGGCGGCGGTTGTCATCGTGGCAGCGGCGGTGGCGTTCCTTTTCTTCATTATGAAAAAGACGAAAAAATATATCCATGATTACCATTACGGGCCAAAGGAGTGAGAGAATGAGAGGATTGAACGTAAGAACAGCGAAGAGAGCAGCGAAGGGGAAAATCAGTGCCGGTCAGCTTTTTCCCATCATGCTGTTTCATCCCCTGGAAGCCTTTGACATTATCAAGCTGGAGCGGGATACCCAGATTAAGGTGTGGCCAGCCATTCTGTTGGTCCTTCTGGCGGGGGTGGAGAAATATGCCAGCAATTTCCTGGTGAGCTTTCAGTTCCGTCAGAAGGAATTAAGCGGCGTAAACCTGTGGATCGAGATGGCCTATGTGATCATACCTTTTGCAGTGTGGGTCATCGCCAATTTCTGTATGACTGCCATCATGGATGGGGAGAGTAAGCCCAAGGAGATCTTCGTGACGTCGGCTTATTGTCTGGCACCCTTTATCGTATTGACACCTGTGCGGGTGGCGCTGTCTCATGTGATCGGCGCCGGAGAGGCTGGGTTCTATTATTTCCTCCAGTCGGCTGCGCTGGTATGGGTAGTGCTGCTGTTGTTCTTTGCACTGCTTCGGCAGAACGATTATGGACTGGTGAAGGCCATAGGGGTCACACTGCTGTGCATATTGTTCATGGTGATCTTTATGGCGGTGTTTATTTTCCTGGCTTCCCTGACCATTCAGCTTGTAAGCTCGGTGCAGGAGGTTTTTCAAGAAATAGAACGGAAGTATCTGTGACAGGAGGTGAATGAAGTGAGACATAAGAAAAGCTTGTATATAAAAATGCTGGCGCTGGGTCTTTCCTGCATGCTGCTTCTGGAATCCTTTCCAGCCAAGGCTGAGCCGGAGAGCGCAGGCAACGGCACGGAGGCCAGAGCAGGAACGGACGGTGCAGCTCTGAATGGCGCTGACAATCAGGAGGCTGGAGAAGGAACGGATGGTGCAGCCCTGGATGGCACTGGCAATCAGGAGGCCGGAGTGTCAGAGAAGGTTCTGCACACAGTGGCGGAGAACAGTTCCTTCCGGTTTGACTATGACGAGGAGGGCGCGGACGTCTACATTACCGACAAGAGGAGCGGAAAGGTCTGGTCCAATACGGTAGCGGAAGATTATTATACAGAGGAGCTTGCCAATCGGAATGTGATGAGCCAGCTGATGACGGTGACCTATGCCTCCTCGGAGGGCAAGATCTCCATGGTGAATGTGTTCGACAACGGAGCCGCCGCCAGCAATTTCAAATTGAGTCATCGGTACGAGGGAGAGACAGTGATCCTCACCGTGGCTGTGGCTTCCGGTACAGTCTCCTTTGAGATCCATATGGGGATCAACGAGGACGGCTTTCATTATGAGATCCCCAGGGACAGTATTCAGGAGACCGGCAACGACATGCTGGTAAATATCCAGATAATGCCTACCTTCGGCGCGGCGGTAGGCGGAGAGGATGGCTATATCCTGGTGCCAGACGGCTCCGGGACGTTGATCTATCATAAAACATATGACGATCCCAATGCCAGGCTGTACATGTATCCTTTCTACGGAACGGATGTGCAGGATATCACGGAGATTGAGGAAAACAAAGAGCAGGGGTACCACAATCTGATGCTGCCTGTTTACGGGATTAGCCATGGAGACGGCGCGATGCTGGCGGCCGTCACAGAGGGCGAGGCGGACACGGTGCTGAACATTGCGCCCTCAGGCTTCCGCTTCAGCGGATTGAACCGCGCGTACCTGACCTTTAACTACCGGATTTATTATTCCACGGTGGTAAATGGCAGCGACTATATCCAGATTGTTCCTCATAATTATGCGTCAGACCGGAGTGTGCAGATCTTCCTTCTGGATGGGGAGCACAATGCGTACAGCGATATGGCTGTCGCTTACCGGGGATATCTGGAGGATGCAGGTAAGCTTAAGGCAAAAGACGCGTCTGGCGATATTCCCATGGCGGTGGAGCTTGTGATGGGAGCAGGCGAGAGTAGCCTCTTCGGTAAGAAATTGATCTCTGCCACTACTTATTCCCAGGCAGCTGAGATCGTGTCAGATCTGGGCGGGAGTGTTCCGGGACTTTCGGTGATCCTGGATGGATGGGGCAGCGGCGGCTGTGATACCCTTCCCACCAGTCCATCCCTGGAAAAGAAATTCGGCGGAAAGAGCGGCTATAAGGAGCTGCTTGCAGCCTGTGAGAAGGCCAATGTGACCCTGTATCTGAACATGGATTTTATTAACGCAGATGAGAAAACAGGAGATTTCAATAATCGGAAGGACACCATTCGGTCCGGTTTTGGAAGCGTTGTAAACGAGGACAGCCGATATCTCTTAAATCCGGCGCGAGTATTGCAGGATTATTATGAGGAGGCAGTTAAGGAACGGAATCTTCCGGAGAACGGTTCCATACGGTTTGATACCGTTGGAAGCCTTCTGACTTATGACCACAGCAAGTCCGACGCTGCCAGCAGGACCATGCTGCAGGCGGCTTATGAAAGCGTGCTTGAGAAGGCCGCAGAGAAGCTGGGACAGGTGGCTGTGACAGGCGGTAATCAGTATGTTCTGCCTTATGCCACGCTGATGAGCGAGATCCCATATACCAACTCCGATTACTATCTGGGGGATAAGGCGGTTCCCTTTTATCAGATTGTGGTACACGGAAGTGTGGATTATACTTCTTCTGCCGGAAATCATGCCTACGATCTCTCTTATCAGAAGCTGAAATGGATTGAGACAGGAAGTATTCCGTATTTTATCCTGACCTATGAAAGTCCGGTTGTACTGAACAAGACAGACAGGAACGATCTGTTTTCCTCCGAGTATTCGGTGTGGAAGGAGACGGTGAAGGAGATTGCCGCGGAGTTCAATGACAGGCTGTCACAGGTGTGGAACCAGAAGATTGTAAGGCATGAAGAAACAGGCGGGCTTACCGTGATCACCTATGAGGACGGCAGCCGTATTTATATCAATTACACAAAAGAGCCAATAGAAGCAGATGGAATCACGGTTCCGGCCATGGATTATTCTGTTGTGAAGGGAGCGTGAGACGGATGGCAAGAGGGACTGTAAAAAAGAAAAAGAAGTTCTTTACGTTTGCAAGGAAAAAGAGCTTGACGGGATATCTGTTTCTGGCTCCCTGGATCATCGGCGGGATATTCCTGCTGGCGTATCCTTTGATCTTCTCCTTCCGGCTGAGCTTTTCGGATCTTTTGAACTTCACGAACTACAAGATGAGCTGGGTTGGACTGGAGCATTACAAGCGGGCCTTTTTTGGAGACGTTCACTTTGTCACCTGTATTATGTGGGGACTGCGGAAGATCCTGGTGGAATCGCCCATCATTGTGGTGTTTTCTCTGATCGTGGCCATCATGGTCAGCCGGAATATTAAGGGAAAGGGATTCTTCCGTTCCATTTTCTTCCTGCCGGTGCTCCTGGGGACCGGTTATGTGATGGATATGCTGAACAATCAGGGAATCACAGTATCCTCCATGGAGGTAACGCGGGAGATCCTGCTGTCGCCTACCATACAGGCATATCTTCCGGAAGAGGCCTTTAAGTTTTTAAGTACCTTGTTGTCCTATATCCCCACGGTGCTGTGGGGCTCCGGCGTACAGATCGTGCTGTTTCTGATCGGTATCCAGAAGATTCCCCAGGAGCTGTATGAATCGGCCCGTGTGGATTCCGCCACGGAATGGGAGATGTTCTGGAAGATCACCCTTCCCATGATATCGCCGATCATTTTGTTGAATATCGTATATACGATCATAGCTTCCTACCGGGACAGCAGCCCGCTGGTGAACTGGATTATGTATCAGGCTTTTGATCTTAGCGACTTTGAGTATGCCAGCGCGATGGGTTGGATCTTCTTTGCTTTTGTCTTGCTTGTGATAGGACTGGTGACGCTGCTCATGCGTCCGTTTACCAATCGTGTGACAAAGCGCTATTAACAGAAAGGCGTAGATAATAAGAGGTAAATATCATGGAGAAAATAAGAAAAAAAATGAAGCTGGGAATAATCTTTAAGATTATCATGTATATCCTGCTGATTGACTTTGCATTTATCTATTTATATCCGTTCCTGCACATGATCATCAACTCCCTGAAGTCCCAGGACGATCTTCTGGATGTGTCGGTGAAGTGGGTCCTGAACGATCTGTGCTTTGACAATTTCAAGCTGGCTTTTGAGAGCCTGAATTATGTTCCAAGATTTTTCAGGACTTTGCTGAGTGTGGGACTGTGCAGCCTTGGGCATGTGATCTCCTGCTCCTTTATCGGATATGGGTTTGCCCGCTACAATTTCCGTGGGAAGAATATCCTGTTCTTTTTACTGATCCTTTCCATGGTGGTGCCTACCCAGACCATCATTGTACCGCTGTACATCCTGTATTCCAAGCTTGGGATGATACCCGGGCAGCTTGGGATCATTCTGCCTACCTTTTTTGGCTTTGGCCTGAATGGAGCGTTGTTCGTGTTCATTTTCCGACAATTCTTCCTGTCGCTACCGCCGGCGCTGGAGGAGGCTTCCGCCATAGACGGCTGCGGGCCGATCCGTACCTTTTTCCGGATTGCCCTTCCCATCGCGAAGCCTACGGTGATCATCAGCGCAGTGCTCAGCGTGGTTTGGCACTGGAACGACTTCTTTGAGCCGGGACTGTATATTCAGAAGCAGAAGAACTATTATCTGTCCATGACGCTGCCGTCCATGCTGGAGGCTGTGGAGAATGCCAAGACAGGCGTGCAGTCCATGACCGCGGATGTGGGATTTACCGACGCCACGGTGATGGCGGCGGTGATCCTTATTATATTGCCAATCTTCATTGGGTATATGTTTATCCAGCGGAAGTTTGTGCAGAGCGTAGAGACCAGCGGTATCACAGGAGAATAAAGAATAAGAATCTGAATCCCGAAAGCTTTGGAAATAATTACCATAGCTTCCGGGATTTTCCATGAAAAATGCTGCATACCGGCCGCAAAGAGCGAAAGAAGAATATGAAACAGCGGTTGATATGTATATTGCGACAGAAAAGGACGCCCGATGCTACTCGCGTTCCACAGCCCGGTTTCGGAATGCCTTGGGCGAGACATGGTATTTGCGCTTAAATATAGTGTTAAAATATGAGACGGAAGAGAAGCCGATGTTATTGCATATGGAAAGAATGGTTTCGTCGGTGTACTGTAGCTGGAAGGCTGCCTGCTGCAGGCGGATGTCATTGAGATAATCCGTCATGGTACAGCCCATGTAATTCTGAAAGGTTCTGCACATATAGGATTTGCTGAAGTGGTAGGGCTCTAAGATCTGATCCAGACCAGCCTTCAGAAAATCATTCATGTGGAAGCGTCCAAGCAGCTCACGAAACCACGCCGGATAGTAGTCGTTATCGCGCTGTGCTTCCTCTTCAATCATGCTGTTCAAAAGAGAGACACAAAGCGTGCGCAGTACAGCCATCTTAAAATCAGAATAGATCTCGTTTGTCAAAATAACATTCACCAGCCGCCGTTCATAGCGCTCGATCCGGTCAAAAGGAAGTGAAATGATCTTCGGCAATGCATTGGAAGCGTAGGCCAGCCGGAATTGTTCCCCGATAAATTCACATACAGAATCAAAGAAGTCCGTGCGTATGACAATATCCCGGTGCTTGCAGGTATTTCCTGGTTCGCGGAGAAAGGAATGTACATCGGTCTGGTTGAGAAATACGATGTCACCGGTGTGCAGAACCCTTGTCTCGCCATTCAGGACATGAGTGATGGAACCCTCCAATATGTAAAAAATCTCATAGAAATTGTGGGTGTGGAAAATGTTGCCATCCCCGTATTCCGTTATTTTGGAGTGGAAGGGCATTTCCGGACTTGTCATCCAGTCATTTAAAAGAATTACGTCTTTCGAATTCATATATTCACCTCCTGCTATTAGTTCCGCCAGGCTCGACAACACCTCGCCAAGCAGAAACTATTATGCCATCTCGACTAACGTCTCGATGGAGATACTCGTCAAATGTTTGCGCATGCAAGCATGGCAACCATTTTCCTCGTTA
>CAKSAI010000045.1 GCA_934434905.1 uncultured Lachnospiraceae bacterium
GTGATAATAGTATAATAAAAGCAGTTCTGCCAGTGCAGACAAAATTACCCAAAGGAGTAGGATTTATGGAAAAACTTTTCAAACTCAAGGAAAACGGCACTACCGTCCGTACGGAGATCATTGCCGGCCTTACCACCTTCATGACCATGGCGTACATCATCGCCCTTAACCCAAATCTGTTGACCAATTTTCACAGTGATGGTACCCCCGCTCTCTGGAACGGCATCTTCCTCGCCACCTGTATTGCCTCGGCTATCGGCATCTTCGTCATGGCTTTCCTGGCGAACAAGCCCTTCGCCATGGCTCCCGGCATGGGACTCAACAGCTTCTTTGCCACAGTTGTGGTCAACATCGTAAGTCTTACCGGACTTACCTACGTGGAATCCTTCCAGGCGGCGCTGTGTGTCATTCTGATCGAAGGTATTGTATTCCTCATACTTTCTGTTCTGAATGTCCGTGACAAGATCGTCAATGCCATCCCTCTTGGGATCCGCCTCGGCATCGCCCCCGCCATCGGGCTTATGCTCTTAAATATCGGTGTCGGCTCCAATGCCGGCGTAGCTTCCGTGGGCGGCACTTCCGAAGACGGCACCCTCTTCTATGTTATGCGCGACTTCTTCGGTGCACTTACCCCCAGCGTTATCAAATCTAAAATGGGGGAAGGTTATCCTGCCATGATACTCACCGTTGCGACCATGTTCATCGGTCTGTTTGTCATCGTTATCCTGGCACAGAAGGGCGTAAAAGGTGCTGTTTTGTTCGGCATGCTGATCGCCTCCTGCATTTACTGGGCCGGACAGGCTATCTTCCTGCATACGAATCCCTTCGCCTCCCTGGCATCGGCTTCGTTCCTCCCGCCCTTTAAGGATATGGTCGATACCACATTGTTTAAGTTTAATTTCCAGGGTCTGGCTCAGATCGGTTGGTTTACAGTAGTCACTCTGGTTATCACCTTCTGCATCATCGACATGTTTGACACCATCGGAACCCTTGTAGGTACCGCATCCAGAGCAAACATGCTGGACGAGAAGGGCAACATGCCCAAGATGAAGGAAGCACTGCTGGCTGACGCGGTTGGAACCGTGGCAGGCTCCATGACAGGAACCTCCACCGTAACCACCTTCGTAGAATCTGCTGCCGGCGTGGAAGCAGGCGGAAGAACCGGTCTGACTGCACTGACAACCGGAATTTTGTTCCTTGCCTGCATCTTCATCGCTCCTATCGCCGCCATCATTCCTGCAGCAGCTACCTCTTCAGCGCTGATCTATGTAGGACTTCTCATGCTTGGCGGCTTAAAGAAGATTGATTTCGACGATATCACCCAGGGGCTTCCCGCAGCGCTCATGCTGATCTGCATGCCCATCTCCGGATCCATCGGCCACGGCATCGGTCTGGGAATGATCTCCTACACCGTGATCAAGGTCTTCACCGGCAAGGCCAAGGAGGTATCCATCCTCACCTATATCATCGCGCTGCTGTTCCTGGTGAAGTTCTTCCTGGCAGTGTAGCGTGCATGGTACCTATTAATTATTGAATATGATTAGTAGCTTATAAGAAAAAGGCTTCGTCTTAACATTTTTTGCTAAGACGAAGCCTTTTTCTTCCCCGCCGGCAACTGTGCCAATACAATTGCCGCAAACATCAGCACGCACCCTATGGTCTCCCGCACGCTCAGCTTCTGGTTAAGCAGCACCAGCCCCGCCAATGCGGAGATCACGGATTCCAGGCTGAGGATCAGGGAGGCTACCGTAGGGTTCATCCCCTTCTGCCCCACGATCTGCAGGGTATACGCAACGCCACAGGACAGAATACCCGCATACAGGATGGGCTGCCAGGCTTCTAAAACATTGTGCATACTTGGATTTTCAAAAAGAAACATACAGATCCCGCTCAAGAAACCACATACCAGAAACTGGATGCAGGACATCTTCACGCCGTCCACCAGCTGGGTATAATGATCGATAACCAGGATATGCACTGAAAAACACAGGGCACACAGGAAAACAAAAAAGTCTCCTTTTTGAATGTGAATGCCCTCGTTAATGCACAGAAAATACAGACCGCAGATCGCCAAAAGCACCCCCAGCCACACCGTAGGACTGCATTTTCTACGGAAAAACAATCCCAGAATGGGAACGATCACAATATATAAAGCCGTGATGAATCCGGCCTTTCCCACCGAGGTCCCGGCGATTCCGATCTGCTGCAGGTTGCTGGCCACGCAGAGAAGAACGCCGCACAAGATTCCTCCAGTCAGAAGTGTCCTTCGACCTGCACGCTGTTCTTCCGCAGACACTTTGCTGTTCGCCGCACAGTCCTCTTCCGCAGACACTTTGCCGCCCGCCGCACAGCCATCTTCCGCAGACACTTTGCCACCTGCCGCACAGACATCCCCCGCAGACAGATTTTTACCTGCCTTCCGCTCCGGCCTTATCCGACCCAGCACAAAGATACAGGGAATCAGAACCAATCCGCCAAGTATACTTCTTACACAGTTAAAGGTAAATGGCCCAACGTAATCCATCCCGACGCTCTGGGCTACAAATGCCACGCCCCATATCAAGGCTGTCAATAATAAGATCAAAGAACTCTTCATCTGCTGTGTTTTCATGATGCTTCCTCCTAGTGCGTATAAGCTTTGCAAATATTTATACTGCAAAGACGCCACAGCGTCAAGAGGAAACTTATATCTCAGTCGCGTATTTAAGAATACAACAGGGGTTTCTCCGCAGGAATTTTGAAAGTAAGGACAGATATGGCAGCATCGCTATCAGATCAGACGCACTTAAGGTTGGGACACGCTTCCGGCAGTTTTCACTTCACCAGATACCGTTCAAACCCATCTGTATACCGCAGGCTTCCGTCCTTTAGCACCCAGACAGCTTCCATGCTGTCGATTCCATTCACAAACGCGATCCCATCCTCCACCGACATGTTATAGAGGGCTGTTGTCAGTCCATCGGCCAGACCAGAATCCTCTGCGATGATGGTGACCGCCGGAAAATAATCCGCCGGCATCAAGGTGGCAGGATCCACGATGTGGCCGTACCGTTTGCCGTCCACCATATAGTATCTCTGATAATCACCGCTGGTAACCACAGAAGCGTCCGTGACCTCCACCGTCGCCACGTAGGCTTCCGTACTCTCCAGATTCGGATTCTGGATCCCCAGACGCCAGCCGCCGCCCGCAGGCTTCCCGCCTACTGAAGGATTTCCGCCACCCGCAGGCTTTCCATCCACCGCAGGATTTCCATCCACCGCAGGCTTCCCGCCTACTGCACAGACATTTCCGCCCACGCTGATGAGCACATGCTCCATGCCAATCCCGCGGGCATATTCGGCAACTTTCTGAACCGCATACCCCTTCCCGATACTCCCCACGTCCAGGGACATCTCCCCATCCGCCAGATAGACGGTGGAAGCTTCCGTGTCGATCTGAAGCTGTCCGATATCCATATGCTCTGCCGCTGCCTTCAGTTCATCCATAGGCGGAAGCTTGGCCGTTCCCGGATCGTTGTTTCCCGCTTCCCGGTATGTATGCCAGATCGACAGGACACTTCCCATGGCGATGTTCATCCTGCCGTCGGTATATTCATACAACTCCTTGCTGTATAGAAGCAGCTCTGCAATCTCCTTGTCCACCTTCACAGGCATTATCCCGGCATGTTCATTGATGGTCTTGATATTATTGAGATTGGGGTATTCGTTATAGATATCGTACAGACGGTGATAGTACATCAGGCGTTCCTTTAGCTGTTCCACCTGTGCTGTGAAGGCCTCCTCCGTCTCGGCATAGCCGACAACCTCCGTCACGGTGTCGAAGGCACCGAAGAAGGTGGCTGTGTAACGATGCAGGGCCGGGCTTTCCTTGGATTGGTAAATGGCAGACGCCAGCAAGGCAAGAGCGGCAGCGAAGACAATGGCGACGCTCAACAATTTTGTTCTTCTCATAAACTTTTCCTCATAAATGTGCTGTAAGACGCCGCGCCGGGGAGGAATATCTCCCACCCGGCGCGGCAAATTATACAGCTGATTTTTACCAAAAATACGTGTTACTACCTGCGCTGTTACTTCGCCGCATTCTCGACAGCCTGGGCTACGAGAGCCTGGAGACCGACGATATGGATCGTGCAGGAGGCAGCCAAATCCTGCTCGGCAGCTTTGCCCTCCTTAGTTACGGCAATTCCGGTTACTTCCTTGGCGGTCTTGCCGATGCAGTAGTCAGCAAAAGCGTTTACCTGCTCGTTCCATTCCTTCTGGATGGCAGAGGCTTTCTTCATGCCATAGTTGTCGCCCAGCTCCTGCTTGGTCGGGAACTTGGCCGTTGGATCTGTGGCAAGCTTTCCGGTTCCGTCAAACATTACCTTTGCCTGAACGGAGTCTATCACACAGGCTGTGATCTTGCCGTCGGAACCCACGGTAACTGCCGCGACTGTGACATCTGTCTGAGCCAGGCCAGCTTCTGCGGCTGTAGCATCTTTGGAGGATGAGATGTCGGTAGAGATGGCCATTCCGGTCTTTCCGGTGGCCCCGCCCTTATCTGCATTACCGCCTTGTGCGTTTCCTGCTGCGCCGCAGCCTGCTGCAACGGTCATCGTAAGTAATAAACCAAGTAATAATGATACTCTCTTTTTCATAATAATTTCGCTCCTTTTAGCATATTTTAATTCATTCACAACTACGAGTTATCTGCGATGCACACATCTGTTGTATGCACCTTTCTTATACTTTTTCGGGGTTTCCGAAAATTTCTCTTACCGTCCGGCAAGCCCATAATAAGACTTATCCAACAGTTCCTTCAAGATCTCCGCTTTCCGCCCGGCAAGTCCAAGCTCCTCCATGGCCTTAAGCGCCTTCTCATAATAGCGCCTGGCAGTCCGGTGGGTATAGGCTACGCCGTCACTGTTCTTCACCGCTTCCAGCAGTGTATGCGTGGAGAGCTTTCCTTCCTCTGCCTGTCCCTTTAGTTCCGGCTCCTGCCGGAAGGTGTAGATCACCGGAAGCGTAATGACGCCCTGTGCATAATCGGACTGCACACTCTTGCCTGCCGCCTCCTGGTCTGTCTCATAATCAATACAGTCGTCCGTCAATTGAAAGGTTACTCCGGTATAACGGCCCAGCCGCCGATAGAGGCGAAGCCGCTTTTCGTCGGTCTCAGCGGTCAGGGCTCCTGCATAGTAGGAGGCTTCAAACAGCGCTGCTGTCTTGCCGTTGATAATGCTCAGATACCGGAACGTGCCGAGGTTGTAATTGCGGCTGTTCACGGTCTGCCTGAGTTCACCCATGCAGATCTGCCCCACATAGCCCGCGGCATCCAGCCTGCGGTAATTGTCGTTCTCCTGCGCCGCAGTGAGCTCCTTGATCGCCGCAACCAGCAGGTAATCCCCACAGATCACCGCCGTGCGCTTCCCATATTTTTTCTGAAGCGTTAAAACGCCCCGGCGCAGAGCGGCTTCGTCCATGATATCGTCATGAACCAGCGTCGCCAAGTGCAGCAGCTCGATGGCCGCCGCGAAGGTGACAGCATCCTTGTGTATCTTCTCTTCCCGGTCCATGGCACAGGCCAGGACTGCCCTTGCCCGGATAAACTTCCCCTGGGACTTGGTCAGGTGCGCCGTATAGGTACGCACCGGCAGCGGAGCCGTCATCAGAAGCGTCTCCACACGCCGCCGCACCAGCTCTGCCGCTGCATCATATTCCAGAAACAGATCAGTCATTGTATAAATACCACCTCTTTACCCACTTCACATTCTTCCAGTGTCGTTTCAAAAATGGCCCCACATAGTAATCCAGTCCGAGGCTGTAGCCGCCGCCGATGAGCACCGCCACCGCCGCAAATACCATCCAGACTCCGTTTAGGTATAAACCTGTCGTGCTTAAAAACATGGCCTGCAGAATCAGCGATACTGCCGCCGAGGGGAAGGTGAAAAGTCCTGCCATAAGTCCCAGGCCGATGGCGATCTCCAAAAGGACGATCACAACCTGCATAAACATCTGCATGAAATCGCCGGAGAGCACCACCTTCTCCACAAACCAGTTAACCAGCGGAATATCCACCTTGAAGGCATAGTCTCCCAGCGCGGATGACGCCAGATCCTTGCCGCTTACCAGGATCGTCCGAAACAAGCCGAAGTTCCAGTTCATCACCACTGTTCCCGCACTGGCTGCAGCATCGGCTGCCCCCGTGGCACTGGCTACTGCATCTGTGGCCTGGTTCGCGCTGGCAATAACACCGGATGCCGCTGCCCCGGCTGCGCTGGCCTTACTCAGTATCGAATCATACCAGGTATTCGCGCCGCCAAAGAAGCTCTCCAGCATAGGCTTCCCAAACCAGCCCTCCACGATCTTCATCACGCCCTCGAAGACCCACACGGCTCCCAGCCAGATCCGAAGCGGTACCAACAGGAAGCTTGGCGTCCGGTTGGAAAAGTGTCCGCCCAGGAAGCTTCGCCGATTTCGAATGGTAAAAAACTCGTGCTTCAGATAGCTGAACACCTTGGTCCACCCCATCACCTGGATGAAATAAACCACGTTGATAAAGTGCTTGGCGAACATGGCAAAGAAGGAGGCAAAATTGATCTGGTGCTTTGCCATACCGCCCCGCGCCACGCCGTAACGGCCGCCGATGCAGACCATGACTCCGTGGAACTTCGGACGGTACTCCTTCATGACCGTTTCCTTGGGTTCCGGCTTTTTCCTGCCCTTTCCGGCTGCAATAACTTCCGGCCCCGCCGCCTCGCGGCATATGGCTGCCATAATATTATGCGCCGCTGTCTTTGCGCTGTGCTCCGCGTTCTCCACCATCTGGGGAACGGGCGCCTTCTCTCCGGGAGGTGTGTACATCATGTTGTCACCAATCACATAGACATTCTGGTAATCCACGCTCCGCAGATACTCATCCACCCGGATTCGTCCCCGGCCCGCGCTCGCAAGCTCCTTAGCGGCTTCCACCGTAACCGGAGCACTCTCCACGCCGCCGGTCCAGATCACCGTACCTGCCACATGCTGCGTCACAGCATTTCCTTCCGAGAGGCGTATGTAATTCTTGCCGACGCCAACCACACCGGCATTCATGCGAACTTCCACGCCCTGCTTCCGCAAGCGTCTTATCACCTTGCCCGAAAGCTTCTCCGGCAGCATGGGAACCGGACGGGGCAGGCTGTCCACGTCTGCAATGGTGACCTCCTCCCGGCGAACCCGGAATTTTTCACAGAGAACAGGCACATATTCCGCCAGCTCTCCGGCCATCTCCACCCCGGTAAACCCGGCTCCCACCACATAGAAGCTCAGCAGCTCACGCCGCTTCTCCTCCCGTGTCTCCCCGGCTGCCTCCCGAAAGCAGGCATGGATGCGTTCCTTCAGCTTCACCGCATCCTCATAGGACCAGAGGGTGTAGCTGTGCTCCTTAGCCCCCTCCACGCCAAAAAAGGTAGGCGCGGAGCCCGCCGCCAGCACAAGATAATCATATGTATATTCTCTGTTTTCACCGCTGATCTTTTGTTCGTCAAACCGGATTCCCGTCACGGTGTCCAGAACCACCTGCACCTTCCGTCCGGCAAAAATCTGTGCCAGGTCAAGCTTCACGCTCTCCTCATCCACCCGGCAGGCCGCAATCTCATGCAGCTCCGTCAGCATGGTATGATACGGATGCTTATCAATGATGGTGATCCTGACCTCGTCCCTGGCTTTCTTCTTTCGAAGCTTCTTCTCCAGCTTCTTTGCACACAACACGCCCGCATAACCTGCGCCGATTATCACAACCTCTTTCATGGCCTTCTCCTTCTACTGTTCCGTGCTTTTTTAGCGCCATTTTACCCGTTCTGATGTTACACTAAGGGAAAGCAAAGCTTTCCGTTGCACTTTAAAAATACCATAGTTTGGGGGAAAAATGATGTTAAGGAAATTTTTTCAGTTTGTGGAGATAAAAACCAAGATTACAAGTGTGTTTCCCTTCTTTCTGACACTGGCTTACTTATTCTATCAAAAGCAGTCACCGGACCCGAAGCTTACCACGATATTCTTCCTCTCCATGCTGCTCATCGACCTTGCCACCACTGCCATCAACAACTACATTGACAGCCGCGAATACCCGGAGATGCTGCCCCTTCCAAGACGGGCAAGCCTGGCCGTCATTCTCGCTCTGCTTATCGTTGGTTCCGGCCTCGGTCTGTACCTGGCCTGGTGCACGGATCTGGTGGTGCTCCTCATCGGCGGCCTGTGCCTGCTCTGCGGTGTGTGCTATACCTTCGGCCCCGTCCCCATCTCTCGGCAGCCCTTAGGGGAATTATTCTCCGGGATCTTCCAGGGTGTGCTGATCCCCTTCCTGATCCTGTACATAAATATGCCCGTCGGCACCTACCTGACCTTCTCCCCGAACCCTTCCCGGCTGGAGCTTACCCTGCAGCTAAAGCCGTTCTTTACCCTGCTGCTCTTCACCGTTCCCCCGGCTCTGGCCACCGCCAATATCATGCTGGCGAACAATACCTGCGACGTGGAAAAGGACACGGCTGTCGGCCGCTTCACCCTGCCTTATTATCTGGGAAAAAAGCGGGCGGTCCGGCTGTTTGCAGCGCTCTATTACCTGGCATATCTGGTCCCCTGCGTCATGGTTCTTCTGCGGCTTCTGCCTGTCACCTGCCTGCTGATCCTCGTAACGCTGCCATCGGCTCTTAAGAACATCTCCGTCTTCCGAAGGGAGCAAAAGAAGGAGACCACTTTCGCACTCTCCATACAGAACTATGTCATGCTGATCGGAAGCTATACGGTCTGCCTGCTCCTGGGCGTGATCCTTGGGCAGATATAGGGCGCAATCCGACCTATCGGTCTACTTGCTCATACAGGTTAGCGTCTCTCATGTTTGTACGCTTGTGTGTGCAAGCACCCACCGCGTCCATCCATGGAGACTGGGCTTTTATGGCGTAATTGTCAGAATATTCATATGCTTATCAAGTTATATGCAATTATAAGTATCTTTAATGGCATTATTTTTAATTTTCTAGTTGACATATGGAACTTTATCAGATATAATGTAATCAAGAAAAGCGAAACGAGATAAGCGAAACAAAATAAAGAAAGGGAGGTACGGTCCAAAGGAAACAGAACGAACTGCCCCATAATTTAAGAAACGGAGGTACGGTCCACCGAACACATAACCGGAAAGTAAGGAAACAATAACAACCTCATTTTACATCTGACACACGAACACCGATGTAAAAGACCAAAAAGCAAATCTCGAATCTGTCCGGTAATTGAAGCCTTGAAGAAGAATGAAAAAGAGAAGCGGATGATAATCCAGACAGCAATGTTCAGATATGGATTACATGCCAGAGAAGATTCAACGGTAGTAAAATTTCAAGAAGCTTGACAGAAAGAAGCATTTCGAATCAGTAAGAAAATTGAAGAAAGTAAGAGGTATAGTCCAATGGACAGTATAGTTTAGAAGGAGTCATCAATGATGTTTGGTTGATGGCTCCTTCTTATTGTGTTATGGGGCAGTGCGAAGCTCGATTCCACTTCGTTCCATCTCGCTCGCGGGCATTCGCCCTATCAAAAAGGAAAGATTGAATCGTTTATGTGTGCAAGCACACAACACGATGTCATCTTTCCTTTTTGGCACTGCTCATTGCTATAACGAAAACTGACTATTATACAACTCCGCATACTGCCCTTGCTTCGCCAGAAGTTCTTCATGGGTTCCCTGCTCCATGATCTTTCCGTCCTTCATGAACAGGATCACATCCGCCGACTGTATCGTGGACAGCCGATGGGCCACAATGAAGCTGGTGCGCCCTTTCATCATGGCAGCAAAGGCATTCTGGATCTTCATCTCCGTTCTGGTATCGATGGAGGATGTAGCCTCATCCAGGATCAGCATGGGCGGCAGACACAGCATAACCCTTGCAATGCAGAGAAGCTGCTTCTGGCCTGCGGAGAGGCTTCCGCCGTCTTCCCCGATGACCGTATCATATCCCTGGGGCAGACGCTTGATGAAGCTATGGGCGTGGGCGGCCTTGGCGGCTGCTATCACCTCTTCCTCCGTAGCCTCCGGCTTACCCATCATCAGATTCTCCCGGATGGTTCCGGCCTTAAGCCAGGTTTCCTGGAGCACCATTCCGTAGTTCTCCCGAAGGCTCTTTCTTGTGATGTGCCGGATATCTTCATTTTCCACTTGGATGGAACCGCTGTCCACGTCATAGAAGCGCATCAGCAGGTTGATGAGGGTCGTCTTTCCGCAGCCGGTTGGTCCTACAATGGCTACCCGCTGGCCGGGCTTCACCTGAAGGCTAAAGTGTTCAATAAGCTTTTTCTCAGGTACATAAGAGAAATATACATCGTCAAGCTTCACATTCCCGCTGACCTCAGAGAGCGTCACCGCGTCCGCATCGTCCGGCCTCTGGGGCTCCTCCTCGATGAGCTCCAGCACTCTGGCTGCGCAGGCCAGGGCATTCTGCAGCTCCGTCACCACACCGGAGATCTCATTGAAGGGCTTGGTGTACTGGTTGGCGTAGCTCAGGAAGCAGGACAACTGGCCGACCGATATCATTCCGCGGATGGCAGCTAGACCGCCCGCCACACCCACGCCGGTATAGACCAGGCCGTTGACAAAGCGGGTCGCCGGATTGGTGATGGAGGAAAAGAAGGTGGCCCGCAGGGAATAATGCTCCAGCCGTCCGTTGATCTCGTCAAAGCGCCCCAGCACCTTCTCCTCCTGTCCAAACGCCTGCACCACCTTCTGATTGCCGATCATCTCGTCGATCAGCGCCGTCTGCTCGCCTCTGGTAGTCGATTGATGCCGGAACATGGTATACGTCTTTTTTGCAATAAAGCTTGCAACGAACAGCGAAACCGGAGTGATAAGCACCACCACCAGGGTGATGACTACATTGATGCTGAGCATGAAGCCAAGCGTTCCCAGAATCGTCATCACTCCGGTAAAAAGCTGGGTAAAGCCCATCAGCAGCCCGTCCGCGAACTGATCCACATCCGCCACCACCCGGCTGACAAGCTCGCCGTGGGAATGACCGTCGATGTATTTTAACGGTAAGATCTCTATTTTAGCAAAAGCGTCACTGCGGATATCGCGCACTACGCCGTAGGTGATCTTGTTGTTGCAGACATTCATCAGCCATTGGGCCAGCGCCGTGATCCCGATGATAACCCCCATCTGGATCAAGATCCGGAAAATCTCCGGAAAATGCACCTTTCC
Source organism: uncultured Lachnospiraceae bacterium (assembly GCA_934434905.1). Classification (GTDB taxonomy): domain Bacteria; phylum Bacillota; class Clostridia; order Lachnospirales; family Lachnospiraceae; genus 14-2. The sequence continues at coordinate 11,207 of CAKSAI010000045.1, forward strand.
GGAGCCTACGATCTGGTCGATCACATTTCCGGTGAGTACCGGGATATACAAGGTCGCAAACACGGTAACCACCGCCAGCAACAGAGAGAGGATCAAAAATACCCAGTATCTCTTGATGTATAATAATACTTTTCCTACCGTGCCTGCCTGCTTCTTATCTTTCATTGGAGATACCTCCTTCCTGACCGTTCTCTGTATTGTCACGGTACTGGGATTCATAGATCTCCCGGTACACCTGACAGCTATGAAGCAATTCGTCGTGGGTTCCGATGCCAACCGCTTCCCCATCCTCCAGCACGATGATCTTGTCGGCATAGCGGATGGAGGAGGTACGCTGGGACACCACGAACACGGCCGGGCTGTCCTTCATAGCGCGGATCGCTCCACGCAGTCTGGCATCGGTAGCGTAATCAAGGGCAGATGCGCTGTCATCGAGAATCAGAATCTCAGGCCTTCGCACCAGCGCCCGGGCAATGGTCAACCGCTGCTTCTGACCGCCGGAGAAGTTCTTGCCCCCCTGGGCGACTTCCGCCAGAAGACCATTTTCCTTCCCGGCTACCACCTCGGTGGCCTGGGCGATAGCCAGCGCCTCGTTCAGCTCCTCCTCGGTAGCGTCCTCCTTGCCCCACAACAGATTATCCCGGATGGTTCCCTGGAACAATACCGCCCTCTGCAGCACAATACCCACCTTCTGCCGAAGCTCCTGGATGGGATAAGTCTTCACATCTCTGCCGTCCACCAGTACCTGTCCCTCGGTGGCGTCATAGAATCTTGGGATCAGATGTACCAACGAGGTCTTCCCGGAGCCCGTACCACCGATGATTCCGATGGTCTCTCCTTTTTTCACAGAGAAATTAATATCGGTCAGGGATTTGTCCCCGGCGTTGTGGTAGGTGAGGGACACGTGACGGAACTCTACGATGGGAGTCTCCTGCGCGTCGGTGTCCGGCTGTTCTTGACCCGCGGCGGCGTCCGGCTGTCCATGCTCTATGTCGATGTCGTTGTTCACGCCATCTGCACCAGTCTCCGTCTCCACCGTCTGGCTGTTCTCGATCTCAAGCACACTCTGCACCCGGTTGCCGCAGGCCACCGCCTTCGTCACCGTGATGATAAGGTTCGCCAGCTTCACCAGTTCCACCAGGATCTGGGACATGTAATTAACCAGCGCCACCACCTGGCCCTGGGTCAGGATCCCGGCGTCCACCCGCACCGCTCCGGTATAGAGCAGAAGGATGAGCGCTCCGTTGATGATGACGTAGGTGACCGGATTCATGAAGGCTGTGATCCGCCCCACGAAGTTCTGCATATGAGTCAGGTTCCGGTTTCCGTCCTCGAACCGCTCCTGCTCCTCCGTCTCCCGGTGAAACGCCCGGATCACGCGGACACCGCTTAGGTTCTCCCTGGTGATGCCAAGCACCCGGTCCAGCCGTTCCTGTACCTTCTTATATAAAGGAATGCTCACCAGCATGATGCCGAACACCACGATGGACAACAGCGGAATGGTAACCACGAAGATCAGCGCCGCCTTCACGTCGATGGTAAAGGCCATAACCATGGCTCCCAGCACGATGAAGGGCGAACGCAGGAACAGACGCAGCACCAGATTCACACCGGACTGTACCTGATTGATATCACTGGTCATCCGCGTAATCAGCGTGGAGGTTCCGATATCGTCCACCTCGGAAAAGGACAGCCTCTGCACGTGGGCGAACAGGCTGTGCCGAAGCTTCGCAGCGAAGCCTACCGCCGCCTTAGCTGAAAAATACTGGGCTGTGATGGAGCACACCAGTCCGATGATGCCCAGCGCCACCATGATGAGACACATCTTGATGATGTAGGATGTGTCCTTATTCGGAATGCCCACATCGATCATGGCTGCCACTACCAGCGGCACCAGCAATTCAAAGGAAGCCTCCAGCATCTTGAATAACGGCGCCAGAATACTTTCCTTCTTATAATCCTTCAAATAAATCAATAGTTTTCTCACAACTGCCTCCTCAACGTAAACTTACAAGGCTTCCGTGGCCGCTGTTACTGTCCGCTCCACGAATAAAGCCTCGTTTTTGTTCAACGCTTACATTTTAGCATGTAGCAATTGGGATGTAAAGAATTAACCCGCAATGTATTTTTTTTCATTTTCTATGTATTTTTTCACATTTATAGTTTACAAACCTACCCATTTTGTGGTATTGTCAAAGAGTTTAGAATTTTCAAAAGAAAGGAGCATTGAAAATGCGATCCAAAAAAATCATTCCCAACCTTCTGATCATTGCTTTTGTCGTAATTTTTGGTGTACTCTGCGCATTTACAGGATCCATCACGGAACCGACAGGAACATTATGGTCACTTTTCCCGCCCGTTATCGCCATCGGGCTTGCATTGATAACGAAGGAGGTATACTCCTCCCTGTTCGTCGGCATCCTGGTAGGAGGACTTCTGGCAAACGGCTTCCATCCCATTCATACCATGGATTCCGTTATCACCGACGGTTTTATCTCCGCGCTCTCCGGAAATGCCGGCATTTTTGCCTTTCTGGTGATCCTCGGAGTCATTGTTGCTCTTCTGAACAAGGCCGGCGGTTCCCAGGCTTTCGGCAACTGGGCTTCCAAGCACGTGAAGACAAAGGTCGGAGCAGCTCTTGCCACCTTCCTCTTCGGTGTACTCATCTTCATTGATGACTACTTCAACTGTCTGACGGTAGGTGCCGTCATGCGTCCGGTAACAGACAAGACCAAGATCTCCCGTGCGAAGCTTGCATACCTCATCGATGCCACGGCAGCGCCCGTCTGCATGATCGCCCCCATCTCTTCCTGGGCGGCAGCAGTCGCTTCCAACGCACCCGACGGTCAGGGCATCGCGCTCTTCTGCAAGGCGATCCCCTACAACTTCTACTCCCTTTTGACCTTCGTATTTATCATTGCTCTTACACTTATGAAATTTGATTATGGTCCCATGAAGCTGCATGAGAAAAATGCGGAGAACGGCGACCTGTTCACCTCCGGCAAAAGCGCGGATGCAGATGCAGATGAAACACCCGCCACAACCAGAGGAAAGGTCATCGATCTGATTATTCCGGTGGTATTTCTGATCGCAATCTGTGTATTTTCCCTCTTCTATGTCGGCAGATGCATAGACGACGGTTTTGCCTCCGAAAATTACAACGCATCCTTAAGCTTCATTGACGCCTTCTCCAACACAGACGCATCCATCGGACTTCCCTGGGGCGGCCTGGTTGCTCTGATCGTCATTATACTCTACCTGTTAGCAAGAAGGCTTGTATCCTTCAAGGAAGCGATGGACTGCATCCCCAAGGGATTCATCGCAATGGTTCCCGCCATCCTCATCCTTACCATGGCAACCACCCTTAAGCATATGACATCCCTTCTGGATTCCAGCGCCTTTGTAAACAATGCGTTAGGCTCTGCGGAAGCTCTCAACAACTTCCTTCCGGCAATCATCTTCCTGGTTGCATGTGCCATCGCATTTGCAACCGGAACCTCCTGGGGCACCTTCGGAATCCTCATTCCTATCGTGCTCAGCATCTTCCCGGTGGGAAGCACCATCGGCATGATCAGCATGTCCGCCTGCCTTGCAGGTGCTGTATGCGGTGACCACTGCTCACCCATCTCAGACACAACCATCATGTCCTCTGCGGGAGCACAGTGCAATCACCTCAATCACGTGTCCACCCAGCTTCCGTATGCCATAACGGTTGCAGCACTCTCCTTCGTATGCTTCATCATTGCCGGCTTCTCGAGAAGCATCCTGATCTCGCTTCCGGCAGGAATCGTACTTACGGTCTTAACGCTGGCGGTTATCAAGAAGGTAACTGC
>CAKSAI010000046.1 GCA_934434905.1 uncultured Lachnospiraceae bacterium
GGCAGAAGGAGACGATATTAAAACAAGAGCAGGAATTGCGGAAACTGCAAAAGCAGGTGACCGATCAGGAACAGCAGATAGCAGAGCAGCTTCAGGAGCTGGGGGAAATGCGCTCCTATATCTACTCTCTGAGCGAAAACTGGGAGGAAGAAAACACAGAGAAACGGGAAAGCCCGAAGGTGTCACGCTGGAAGGAGAAGCGGGTGCTTGTGGTCGGCGGGCACAGGAACTGGCAGAATAAATTGCGGGAGTTGTTCCCGAAATGGCAATTTATTTCCGCAGGTCAGAACAATCTGGACGATGATATGATAAGGGGAAAGGATTGTATCATATGCAATACGGAGGTTCTGGCACATTCTTGCTACTATAAAGTGTTATCTGGCAGAGAAAGGCGGCAGAAATTATATTATGTGCACAGCAATAATATTCAGAAATGCTTAAAGGAACTGGAACAGCAGATGGAAGCCTGACAATCTATTGGCGATATCACATTGACAAAATCCCTCCGCTATCGTATAATGTATACAAAATACAGGAGAAATACAATGTTGGAATTAAATCTGAAAGCTTTAGCAAAGATCAACCTTGGGTTGGATGTGCTGCGGAGACGGGAAGACGGCTACCACGAGGTGCGCATGATCATGCAGACGATCCACCTGTACGACAAGATCCAGATTCGGAAGCTTCCCAAACCGGGGATAGAAGTGAGCACGAATCTGTACTATCTTCCCGTCAATGAGAATAATCTGGCGTATAAGGCTGCAAAGCTTTTGATGGATGAATTCCAGATAACAGAAGGCGTTCACATCGGCTTGAAGAAGCACATTCCGGTGGCGGCGGGCATGGCGGGCGGAAGCTCGGATGCGGCTGCGGTACTGTTCGGCGTAAATCGAATGTTCCGGTTGGGACTTTCCCGGCAGCAGTTGATGGAACGGGGGGTGAAGATCGGTGCGGATGTACCCTACTGTATCCTGCGGGGGACAGCACTGGCAGAGGGAATTGGTGAGAAGCTGACATCCCTGTCTCCGGCTCCGAAATGCCCGGTACTGATCGCCAAACCACCCATCAGTGTTTCCACCAGAATGGTGTATGAGAATCTGAAGCTGGATGAAAGTACCGTTCACCCGGATATCGATGCGGTGATAAGCGCCATCGAAGCAGGGGATGCGCGAACCATGGCGGAGCATATGGGAAATGTGCTGGAGTCAGTTACCTGCGTTCGTTATCCGATGATCGTGCAGTTGAAGGATACCATGATGCGATACGGAGCCATGAATGCCATGATGAGCGGCAGCGGCCCCACTGTTTTTGGACTTTTCCCGGATCGGAAGACAGCGCGGACGGCGCTTCTTGAGATTCGACGGCAAGGGCTGGCAAAGCAGGTGTATCTGACAGACATGTATAACAATTAATACTGCCAGTGACAAAAAGTCAAAAGAATGGCAGATAATATAAACAGGAGGCAGTTATGACAGAAAATTTAGAATTAAATATGGATGCCTATCTTCCTCTGAGGGATGTTGTGTTTAATACCTTGCGGGAAGCAATCTTGAAGGGAGAATTGAAGCCGGGCGAGCGGCTGATGGAGCTGCAGCTGGCAGCTAAGCTGGGGGTCAGTCGGACACCGATCCGGGAGGCTATCCGCATGCTGGAGCAGGAGGGGCTGGCGGTGACGTACCCCAGGAAGGGTGCCGAGGTCGCCAAGATGACCGAGAAGGATATGGAGGATGTTCTTAAGATTCGAAAAGCACTGGATGAACTGGCAGTGCAGCTGGCTTGTGATAAGATCACGGATCAGCAGCTTCGACAGTTGAAGCTGGCGATGAGGGATTTTGAAGAGTCCACCAGAGTCAGAAATGTGAAGAAGGTGGCTCAGGCGGATGTGGACTTCCACGATGCGATCTACAAAGCAGCGGATAATCCGAAGCTGATGACACTGCTTAATAATCTCAGGGAGCAGATGTACCGTTACCGGGTGGAGTATCTGAAGGATGAGAAGAGTTACCCGACCTTGATCGCGGAGCATCAGGAGATATACGAGGGACTTTCACGCAGGGATGTGGAGTTTGTAGTGCAGGCCATGGGGCGGCATGTGATGAATCAGGAGAAGGTCGTTAAGAATATTATCCGGGAGCAGGAATAATTTAGTTGATTTGAGAGAAACTGTCTATGGTGATGACTATAGGCAGTTTTCTATTATGGAAGGAATAAGTTATGTCAACTAAAATTGTTGCCGATCTGGAAAAAAATATAGAAGTGTTTCAGCAGATATTCTCAGACTGTGCCGACATCAAGACACGGCGCATGAAGCTGGGGCGGGAGCTTGGGGTGGAGTGTTTTATCGCCTACATTGAGGTGGCGGTTGGAAATATGCTGCTGGAGGATTCGGTGATAGGAAAACTCCTGAATACACTGTGGGGAATGCCGGAGGAGAAGATTCTTTCGTACCTCAGGGAAAATGGTGTGGGAATCTCGGATGTGACGGAGTATCGGGACATGGAGGATGCAGCGGCAGGGTTGCTGACCGGAGATGCCATTTTCCTGGTAGACGGGTATGACCGGGCGCTGAAGATCAGCGACAAGGGCTATCCGGGCATGGGCGTGCGGGAAACGGATTCGGAGAAGGTACTCAGGGGCTCCAATGAGGGATTTACGGAGTCTGTGAAGGTGAATACGGCACTGGTGCGAAAAAGGCTTCGAACACCGGGGGTGAAGGTGCGGGAATCCTTCGCCGGGAGACGTTCGGGTACCAATGTAGATCTGATGTACATGGAGGATCTGATCCGGCCGGAGCTGCTTAGTGCCATTGAGGAAAGGCTTTCTGACTTTGAGATTGATGGCGTGCTGGACAGCGGAATCATCGAACAACTGACGGAGGAAAACTGGCTATCGCCTTTTCCGCAGTTTCAGACCACCCAGCGGCCGGACCGGGCGGCCATGGCGATCCTGGAGGGCCGCATTGTGCTGCTGGTAGACAATTCGCCGGTGGCGCTGATCCTTCCTACGGACTACAATTCCTTCATACAGACCAGTGATGACTATTACAGTCGTTGGGAGATTGCTTCCTTTACCAGGGCGCTTCGCTATGTGGCGTCCTTTCTGGCTATGGCGCTGCCGGGGCTGTATCTGGCAGTGACGAATTTCCATACACAGATCCTGCCGACGGATTTGTTGCTGTCCTTTGCGGCGGCTCGCCAGGGAGTGCCGTTTCCGGCGGTGGTGGAGATCCTGATCATGGAGCTGGCATTTGAACTTCTGCGGGAAGCCGGGGTGCGCCTTCCGGGAGCCATGGGAAATACCATCGGCATCGTGGGCGGCCTGATCATCGGGCAGGCGGCGGTGGATGCCAATATCGTCAGCCCTATCGTGGTTATCGTGGTGGCTCTGACGGCACTCTGTTCCTTCGCCATACCCAATGAGGAATTTGCCACAGCCTTCCGTATATTGAAGTTTGGCTTTATCTTTCTCTGTGCATGGCTGGGATTTTTCGGCTTCCTCCTGGGGCTGCTGGTGCTGCTGGTACACCTCTCCGGGCTGGAGAGCTTTGGTATCCCGTATCTCATGCCCTTTGTCGGAGCAGACCTGAATGATTACAGGGATCAGAGAGATTCGCTGCTGCGTCTGCCGCTGGCATTGCTGAAACGGCGGCCCATCTATACCAGAGAGGGCGCCAGGATCCGGCTTCGGACAAAGCGGAAGAACGGGAAAAACGAATCATAGGAATGCAAAAATATGGTTGCATGTAGCAAGGAGGGGAAAGTATGTTTTCAAGTAATCGTAAAATCTCCGTGCGGCAGGCACGTCGGCTGATGATCCTGGATCTGTTCGGAATCAGCAGCCTGTTGCTGCCCGGTCTGTTGGCACAGACAGCGGGAACGGATGGAATCTTCTGTATTGCCGCCGCGACGCTTCTGGCTTTTGGCTACCTGTGGCTGCTGGAAAAGGTCATGAATCGGACAAAAGGGGATTATTATAGGTACTTGAAGCGTGTGTGCGGAAGTGTTTTTGCAGATATACTGATGATATTTTATCTGTTCTTCTTTCTGCTGCTGGCAGCCTTCGGGGTGTATCAGCTGACCGGGCTGATACGAGCCTGGCTGCTGCCGGAGGGATCCTTTGACCTGATCTGTTTCCTGTTGCTGGCGGTGGCAGCTTATGCTGCTGTGCGGGGAATGGAGGTACGCGCCCGTATCTATGAGATCCTTTTCTGGATCCTGGGGCTTCCATTGCTTTTGATGCTGATCCTGGCAGCCAGAGGGGTGAATGTCGATTACTGGACGCCTGTGGCGGTAACCTCGTTTTCCGGATTTTCCGGCGGAACGCTGACGGTATTTGCCTTCTTCCTGCCATTATTTTTTATCCAGTTTCTAAAGCCATGGTGTGCAAGGCCGGAGCGTCTTTCCAGCAGCGCCAGATGGGCGGTTGGAATTACGGCGGTGCTTATCGGAGCGATCTATCTGATCCTCCTTGGAACCTTTCAGGTAAAAACCATAGAGGCATTGAAGCGCCCGGTCATCACGCTCATGAGCATGGTGAAGCTGCCGGGGGAGTTCTTCGCCCGGCTGGATGCCTTTATGACTGCGATCTGGTTTTTCTCGCTGTTTGCACTGATCAATACCGGTGTGTTTTATTCGGGCCATGTATTAAAGGAGCTTTTTCATGAAAAAAAGACCAATTACGGGCTGTTGGCGGTATTGATTCTGGAATTTGGCATTGCCAGGTGGTTTTATGTATATCCCCAGGCGGAGGAGGTTTTTGCGATGTATATCAAATACGTGGCGATTCCGGTGCTTGTGCTTTTGCCGATCCTGCTTCTTTTGTTATCTAATAGGAAAAAAATAAATGTGCTTCTTTTGGTAATGGCATCGCTTCTGCTTTTTACAGGCTGTTCTGCCAGAGAATTGGAGGATCGGGGGTTCCCCATGGCAGTAGGCATTGATAAAGAGAAGGACGATATTGTGATCACCTTCGACTTCCCGGATCTGTCGGAGAGCGAAAAAGGCGAGAGCCCAAGCCAGAGACCCTTAAGCTTCTCGGTGCAGGGCGGGGCATATTACGAGGCGCAGAAGGCCTATGAGAACAACACCAACAAAGTGCTGGATTACAGCCATCTAAAAGCGATTGTTATCGGGGAAGCATTGCTTGCGGATGACCAGGCGCTGCGGGAGCTGCTGGCATTCTTAGAGCAGGAGGAGCTGTTGGCAAGGAATATCAGTCTGTTTGCGACGTCCGGCAAGGCGGCGGATATTCTGGCGTTGACGGAGGAGACAAGCGGAACCATGGGAAAATATCTGGAACAGATGGTAGATGCTCAGAAGGATTTTAAGGAAAATAAGGTGGTGACCTTGGGGGATCTGATGAATCAGTGGCACAACAGGAATGAGGTGTTATTGATCCCAGTGCTCGCAGATAACGGAAATGTACCTGCCATCACAGAATACGCGGTTCTGGCGGCCTTTGCCTACAAAGGAAACATCTCTGTGGAGGACAGCATGAAGTCATTTCTCTGTCAGAATCTTCTGGAGCGTTTTCTCTATCAGCTGGAGGATGGAACCGTGTTTCAGCTCACGGATCTTAGAGCAGCGATGCGGATCAGCAGCGGGAATCCGGGAACTGCGGTACAGAACGGTGGTGAAGATCCGATTGTGATCACCATCGCATTGACCGGAGATGCGCAAGTGCAGAAGGCGGCCAAGGGTGACATACTGACAAGAGGTAAGTTGAAAAAGGAGCTGGACCGGCAGTTGGAGGAATCTATGGCACTGACCGCTGACCGGATGAAGGAAACGCCGGGTATGGATATCGCCAACAGTTATATCCGGCTGGGGGGATATGCCAGGGAACTGTATGAACAGTATCAGCAGGATTACGAAGGCTATGGAGAGCATATAGCTTATCGATTTTCGGTGGATATGGATGTAGTGAATGAATAAATCGGAAATTTCTGGAAATAATCCTCTTATCAGCAACAAGGAGGAGAACGTAATGAAACCAACGAACATGTCCATTACAAAGACATTGCCGCGAATGAAAGCATATGCATTGCCATTGTGCAAACGGATTGCCGCCTGCATAGCGTTTTTTGTTATTGCAGCTATCGGCACATACCAATACAGCCAGGAGCGGCTTGCCCAGGAGCTCGCAGAGAAGGTGATCCGCTTTCACGTGCGTGCCAACAGCGACAGCAAGGCGGATCAGGACTTAAAGCTTCTGGTGCGGGATGCCGTAGGTGCTTACATGCACCGGGAGCTGTCCGGGATCACCGATGCCGGGGAGAGCAGGGAGAAGATAAAGCAGGATCTTCCGGCAATTATAGACACAGCAAGAAGCACAATAGCCGAACAGGGCTATGATTATCCTGTCACGGCAGCCCTCACACAAGCCCGGTTTCCCAAGAAAACATATGGCAGCTACACCTTTCCTGCCGGTGAATACGAAGCACTTCAGTTGAACATCGGTCAGGGAAAAGGGAAAAACTGGTGGTGCGTCATGTATCCCAACATGTGCTTTTCCGGCAGCGTATATGAAGTGGTCGACGAGGAAACGAAAGAATCCTTAAAGCAGGTACTGACCAGCGAAGAATACGAAGCCATTATGGACAGCGGCAATTATGAAGTGAGGTTGAAGTGGCTTTCATTCTTGGATTAACAGTTCAGATCACGCCCATTCGCAAAACCGCACTCACGTGCTTTCCGTTGCTTCGCAACTCCTTTTGCTCATAATCTGGGCGTTCCGCTCATAGCCAGCCGAACGTGCTCATTCATGCAAGCATGATTCGCCCGTTTCGTAGGCTATGGCTGAACTGTTACTATAATACTGCTTGCATATTTCCCTCGGAAAGGTTAAAATAAGTCTACAAGATTTATTTGGAGCGTACATAATATGAGCCAATCATTGGATAATAGAAGATATAAACCCATCGGTGTATTTGATTCCGGCGTAGGCGGTCTGACAGTAGCCAGGGAGATCATGCGCCAGCTTCCGGGGGAGCGCCTGATCTACTTCGGTGACACCGCGCGGGTTCCATATGGAAGCAAGTCAAAGGAGACCATCACCCGCTACTCCCGGCAGATCATCCGTTTTCTGCAGGAAAAGGGTGTGAAAGCCATCGTTGTGGCCTGTAATACTGCCAGCGCCCTGGCGCTTCCGCAGATACGGACGGAGATTGCCATCCCCATCATCGGAGTGGTGAAGCCCGGTGCCAAGGTGGCGGCCGAGACTACCCGGAATGGGAGGATCGGCGTCATCGGTACGGAGGCCACCATCGGGAGCCAGATCTATACCAGGGTCATACATGAGCACAACCCCAAGGCGGAGGTCATCGGGAAGCCATGTCCGTTGTTTGTGCCTCTGGTGGAGGAGGGCTGGCGGAAGGATCCCATCACGGAGGAGATTGCCAGACGATACTTGGATTCCTTCCAGTCATCCGACATTGATACCATGATCATGGGCTGCACCCACTATCCGTTATTGCGCAGCACACTGCGCAGGATCCTGGGGGAGTCCGTTACTCTGGTGAACCCGGCCTACGAGACAGCTCAGAGCCTGAAGGCGCTGTTAGAGGAGCAGGATCTGGTCAATGATGGTCTGGAAACCGGGGAAGTTCCACAATATCAGTTCTATGTCAGCGACGCAGCGGATAAGTTCAAGGAATTTGCAAATACCATCCTGCCCTGTGAGATTGAGGAGGCGCAGCTGGTGCATATCGAGGAGTAAGAGGATGACGAAGGATATTTTGCTGACCATCAGCGGACTGCAGTTTCAGGCGCAGGAGGATGGCGACGGGGAGCCGGTCGAGGTGATCACTCCCGGTGATTATTATAAGAAGAACGAAAAGCATTATGTGTTGTATGACGAGGTCATGGAAGGCTTTGAGGGGACTACGAAGAATATCATTAAGATCGCCCCGGACAGCCTGGATATCACCAAGAAGGGTGTGGCCAACGTTCATATGATTTTTGAAAAAAATAAAAAGAATCTGACGTATTATTACACGCCCTTTGGCAGCATACTCATTGGCATTGATGCCAAGCGGGTGCAGGTGGCGGAGACGGAGGAGAATATCGATGTGACAGTCAATTACGATTTGGAGGTCAACTACGAATTTCTTGCCAACTGCAATATTACAGTGAATATCAAGTCCAAGAATGCAAAGGATTTTAAATTATCATAGGAGGATTCGAGAAAATGAAGGTAACGAAAGCAATTATACCGGCAGCGGGTCTTGGCACACGTTTCCTGCCGGCGACCAAGGCACAGCCCAAGGAGATGCTTCCCATTGTGGACAAGCCCACTATCCAGTATATCATTGAGGAGGCTGTGGCAGCGGGGATCCAGGACATTATCATCGTCACCGGGCGTAATAAGCGCTCCATTGAGGATCATTTCGACCGTTCCATCGAGTTGGAGCTGGAGCTGGAGCGGAGTGGAAAGCTGGAGATGCTGGAGATGGTGAAGGACATCTCGGAGATGGCCAACATTCACTACATACGTCAGAAGGAGCCCAGAGGATTGGGACATGCCATCCTGACTGCCCGGCATTTTATCGGAGATGAACCATTTGCGGTGCTTCTGGGGGACGATGTAGTGATTTCTAAGCAGCCCTGTCTGGGACAGATGCTGGATGTGTACAATGAGTACCGCACATCCATCCTGGGCGTACAGACCGTGCCCCATGAGGTGGTGAACAAGTACGGGATCATCGCAGGCAAGCAGGTGGATGACCGGGTGTACAAGGTGCAGGATATGGTGGAGAAGCCTGCAATTGACGAGGCACCATCCAATGTGGCAGTCCTTGGAAGATATATTATCATGCCGGATATTTTCGAGTTCCTGGAGACACAGGAGGCCGGTAAGGGCGGGGAGATCCAGTTGACAGATGCCTTAAAGCGTCTGGCAAAGGAACAGGCCATGTATGCCTATGATTTCAAGGGGCACCGCTACGACGTGGGAACCAAGACCGGTTTTATCCAGGCCAATATTGAATTTGCACTGCGTAACCCGGAGCTTAGAGACGAGATGAAGGCGTACCTGGATGAGCTTCATGAGAATATGGATTCTATGCTTGATTACGAGTAATTCGTGTAATTTGACTTCAACGAAAAACCCGAAGGTGTGCAAGACCTTCGGGTTTTCCTATGTGCGCCTGTTTTGAATTTTTTATAACATTATATTGACAAATAATATTATACGACATATAATATTGAAAACGGAATAGTAATATACGCAGAACAATAGAGAGGAAGCGAGTGTGATTGCATGGTATTTAATACAGGAGCCGCATTATTGGATGCCATAGTGCTGGCGGTTGTGAGCAAGGAAGAAGACGGCACATACGGATATAAGATCACGCAGGATGTAAGGAAAGCAATAGAGATCTCAGAGTCCACGCTGTATCCTGTGCTGCGGCGGTTGCAGAAGGACGGCTGTCTTCAGGTCTATGATGTGGAATGTGGCGGAAGGAATCGCAGATACTATAAGATTACGGAGAGAGGAAGCGTGCAGCTAAATCTATACAAGACAGAATGGGAAGATTATTCTTCTAAGATTTCATTGCTGTTTTCGGGAGGAGAGATATTATGAGCAGACAAGAATTTATGGAACAGCTGGAACGGCTGTTGACGGATATCCCGGAGGAGGAGCGGACAGAGGCGCTGACCTATTATAATGGGTACTTTGAAGATGCCGGTGCGGAGAATGAGGCGAATATCATCCGGGAACTGGAGTCCCCGGAAAAGGTGGCCGCGATCATCAAGGCCGATATCGGCGCAGAGGAGACAAAGGTGTATACAGAGGCCGGATATGAGGATGTCCGGTTCCGGCAGAAAGAGGAAGTGGGGCAGTATACGGAAGCTGCCGGACAGAAGAGACCACAGAAACGCTCGTCAACCGAGATCGTATTGCTGGTGCTGCTGGCAGTTCTTACCAGCCCCATATGGCTGGGACTTCTTGCAGGACTGCTGGGCGTAATCGTTGGCGTGTTTGGAGCGGTTCTGGGTATTCTTGCAGCGTTTGTCTGTACGGTATTTGCACTTTATCTGGCTGGAATTGTGTTTGTGTGCGTCGGGATCGGCATGTTTGTCATAGGAACGTTTGGTGCCGGAAGCGGTCTTTTGGGTGCAGGACTTCTGGTGCTGGCATTGGCTATATTGGGAACAGTAGGCTGTGTATGGGTGTTTGGTAAGTTTTTGCCGTGGCTGTTTCGCGGAACGGTCCGCTTGTGCAGGCGCCCATTTCAGAGAAAGGAGGAGCAAGTAGCATGAAAAGATTTACAAAGGTTTGTCTGATCGTGTGCGGGGTGTTGGCAGGTCTTGGTTTACTGTTTGGTATTATCGGACTTAGTATGGGCTTTGGTGTCCGGCAGTTCTTGGCAATGGCAAAGGCGGGAGCATTCAATATTTCCTGGAGCGATGACGGTGTGAAGTTTTTCGGTGGAGAAGATACGGATAGGGAGCAGGATGCTTCTGCGGGGGCGGACAGTGACTGGAGCAGCGATACAAAGACATTTGCAGCAGCAGGTGTGCAGAAGCTGGATATGGAACTTGATTTCGGAACGCTCTCTATGGAACCCTCCCAGGGCGGTGCTATCGAAGTTGAGATGAATTATCGGAGTGTCTGGGGTAATTATAGCCGCAAGATAGATTGTATGCTGGAGGGAGATACCCTAAAAATACAAGACAGCGTGCAGAAATCCGTTTTGAAGCTGTTTACCTGCGATTCCAAGGATGCGACTCTTGTGGTCCGCATTCCGGAGGGAAAGATATTTGAAGAGGTGGAACTGGACATTGGTGCCGCAGATGTTATTGTAAAAGCCGGGCTTAACAGTAAGAAAACGGATTTCACCATCGGCGCCGGGCATATGACATTAAGCGGTGTGGAGACTGGGGAGCTGGATCTGGAATGCGGTGCAGGCCAGATGGAATTGCGTGATGTGACAGCCAGGAACATTTCCGCGGAGTGCGGCCTTGGACAGATTACCATGGATGTCAACGGAGCCGAAGAGGAGTATAATTACGAAATCGAGTGCGGCATAGGTCGTGTGGCGGTCGGTGATTCCGAGTACAGCGGTCTTGGCAACAGCAAGGAGATTAATAACGGCGCGAACCAGAGTATGAGCATTGACTGCGGTGTCGGTGAGGTCGTAGTGTCATTTACGAAAGGTGTGGACTGAAATGCTGTCGTTTCCTTTATGAAAATATCATGTGAAAAGAGGTGGCAGTATGCCATTGCGGGCGATATTGATAGATCGGCAGATACTAACAGAGCACGGAAGTATGAATCAGCCCTTGGATGGGTGTCTGAGAGATGCAGAGAACCATGGGCTGACGGTTGTAGATATCGGTATTTTTTCTAAAACGGACAATCGAAAAGAGATTGCTATAGAGGAAATGAAGGAGTGGCTTGGGAGACTGGGCCTCTCCTTCTGTGATTGCCTGATGATTGCAGACTGCGAGGAAAGCGTCCGGCAGGCGAAGGACTTTGGAACAGCAGTTCTTGGATATGAGCCGGATAGCTGCTGCCGGATTCAGTCACATCTGGATATGATCGTTCAGGGATTTGAAGAGATTGATCTGAACTTCCTCGTGCGTGTATACCAACGTTTTTTCGGCCTCCCCTGGGACATTGTTGAGACAGATCGATGTTTGGTGCGGGAGATGACACTTCAGGATCTCGATGCCTTATACGAACTCTATCGGCCCCAGGAGGTCACCCGTTATCTGGATGGTCTGGATGAGGATCGGCAGAAGGAGGAAGCCAGGCTGAAGGATCATATCCGCTGTATGTATCGTTTCTATGGGTACGGTATGTGGGCGGTGGTGGAGAAGTCTACCGGGCGGCTGATCGGAAGAGCGGGCTTTGGACATCTGGCAGTGGAGGATACACAAATGCCAAAGAAGGATAGTCCTGTGATGGAGGATACGCTTATGCCGGGGAACGATTGTCTTGTGGCGGAGGATATGCTTATGCCGGAGCTTGGTTATCTTATTGCTGCGGATAAGCAATGCCAGGGCTATGCCACGGAGGTGTGCAGGGATATACTTGATTATGGGTGGAGGGAACTGGGATTTTCCCAAGTCTATTGCCGTATCAAGGAGGAAAATTTCGCGTCTGTTCATTTGGCGGAGAAGCTGGGGTTTGTGCAGGAGAAATGTGTGGCGGAGGATGGAAAGATGTTTCTTTGGTACAAATTAGGAAGATGAAGGAAAATTATCAATAAATGGGTGGAAATGCAAGAAATTATTCATATACAAAAAGAAAGAGAGAGGAATATATCATGAGGATTACGGAGAGAATCACAGAGAATACCCAGAATTTCGGGCAACGCAGGCCGATTGTCATCGGCTTCCTGGGAGACAGCGTGACACAAGGCTGTTTTGAATTGTATCGCAAGGATGAAAATACCCTGGAGACAGAATTCAGAAGCTATGAAGCGTATCACAGCAAGCTGAAGCGTATGCTGGAGGAGGTATTTCCTTCTGTACCCATTAATATCATAAATGCAGGCATCAGCGGCGATAGTGCTCGTGGTGGAAGAAAACGGCTTTCGCGGGATATACTTCCATTTCAGCCGGATCTTGTAGTGGTCTGCTTCGGTCTGAATGATGTGACTTTGGGCATGGAGGGGCTCCCATTATATGCCGAAGCGCTGGAGGGAATCTTCCGGGATCTGCGCACTGCAGGGATCGAGACGATATTTATGACACCCAATATGATAGGGACCAGGGTAGTTGCAGAGGAGACAGATCCCTTTATCCGTTCTACCTTGGAAAATGTAACAAGATTCCAGATGGACGGTATCATGGACGCTTATATGGAGAAGGCAAAGGAAGTATGTGCCGAAAATCAGGTTCCCGTGTGCGACTGCTACACGAAATGGAAAAAGCTTATGGAAAATGGCGCTGATGTTACAAGACTTCTGGCCAACCGGGTGAATCACCCCACCGAGAACATGCACTGGCTCTTTGCGGCTTCTCTGTTTGAGATGATCCTGGGACTGTGAGCGAAGGGCTGGCACGATTTCCCGGATAGATATCGGTCTGCCCTAACTTCAGAAAAATATTGCATTTTCTCCCGAAACTCCGGAATCTTCATAGTACATCGACGGAAGACGTTTTTTTAGAAAGTCGTATTTTTGATATTCTTTTGTTCTGTATGGTTGTATAATACAGTTAAAGAACTTGCTATAATTTGACACAACTATTAGTGAGCGGATATACGGAGGAATTACCACACGGACAACAGCTAGGCATAATAAAAAACGGAAGGGATATAGCAATGAAAAAGATACTGGAAGTTTTGGCTGAAAAGGAAGAACAATATCGACCGATACCATTTTGGGCATGGAATTCTCAACTGGATATAAATGAATTGATTAGACAGATAAAATGGATGAAAGAAAATGCCATTGGCGGCTTTTTTATGCATGCGAGAAGTGGATTGAAGACACCATATTTATCTGATGAATGGATGCAATGTATTATGTCTTGCTGTGATCAAGCAAAAGAAAGTAATATGAGAGCATGGGCATATGATGAAAATGGATGGCCAAGTGGCTTCGTGGGTGGAAAATTATTAGAACAAGAGTCAGACAGAGATATGTATATTACATATACAATCGGAACATTTGATGGAAGTGCAGAACTAAATTATTTTGTTGATGCCAAATACATAGAACGTGTAAAGGAGAATAAGGGCGAGGGACAATACTTAAATCTAAAATCACATCATTCTGCATCAACGGTTGATATATTAAATCCTGATGTGACACGCAGATTCTTAGAAATGACACATCAAAAATATGTTGACTACATGGGGGAGGAATTTTCTGTAAAATTACAAGGATTTTTTACGGATGAACCACAATATTATCGTTGGAACACACCATATACTCCTCTAATAAGAAATTATTTCAAAGAGGAATATGGAGTAGAATTATTTGATGAATTGGGGTTGCTCTTTGTAGAGAAAGAAGGGTATCGTACATTTAGATATCGATATTGGTTAGGAATGCAAAAACTAATGCTTAATAATTATGCAAAGCAAGTTTTTGAATGGTGTGACAAAAATAATGTAAAACTAACAGGACACTATCTGGAAGAGCAGAGCCTGGATTGGCAGATGATGTGTTGTGGTGGCATTATGCCGTTTTACGAATATGAGCATATACCGGGGGTTGATTGGCTTGGTGCAGAAACGAACAATGAACTTCCAGCAAAGCAAGTCAGCAGTGTTGCAAAACAATTAGGGAAAGAACAAGTGATTACAGAAACATTCGGCTGTTGTGGTTGGGATGTTACACCCGCAGACCTGAAAAGAATAGCGGGATTTCAAATGGCTAATGGAGTAAATCTGGTTTGCCATCATTTAATACCGTATACAGAGCAGGGACAACGTAAAAGGGATTATCCTCCTCACTTTTCGCCAATTAATCCTTGGATAAAAGAACATTTTAAAGAGTTTAATCTTTTTCTATCACGAGTGGGATGTTTATTAGCAGAAGCTAGTGAAGAAGTAAAGGTAGCAGTATTTCATCCGATTAGAAGTTCATATTTTGATTACAAGCGTGAAAAACCAGGAGAAGGTTTTTGCGTGCATGAATTGGATAATAGTCTACGTGAAACAGCCCGAATGCTATCGTCAAGAGCAATTTCATACCATTTCTTAGATGAAACACTAATGGAAAAATATGGATATGTGGAAGATGCATATATGGGATGCGGTGCTTGTAAATATGGATTTCTTGTAATTCCGAAAGTCTTGACAATGGGAAAAGGAACGGAAAAACTACTTAGAAAATATATTCAAAATGGTGGTCGTGTATTACTTTTAGACGAAGCTCCACTACTATAAATTAACTGTTGAAGAATACTTGAAAAGTGGTTATAATGAATATGAAGCACAGATGCATGCTTTGACGGACTTACAGTCAAGGTTTGATATTTTGATTAAGGAGGTAACAGATAATG
>CAKSAI010000047.1 GCA_934434905.1 uncultured Lachnospiraceae bacterium
CCATTGGTATTATTCGTCAACCGGAAACCATGCCATGCGTCATTCTTTCCACCGAATGTAATGGTTGCTCCTCCATCCTCCGAGTACAGCAAATCGGCATCGAACAGGATATTATCCATATCGCCGCCCTTGTAGACCCCTTCCACTGAAAAATCAAATGGATTGTAATCCACATTGTTAATGCGGTATATGTCATCCTCAATTCCGTAATCCGCAAAGGAAATCCTGGTAAGCCCGGCATCCGGCTGTTCACCGACAGCTCCATCTCCCACAGAGGCCACCGTCAGCTTCGCTTCATCCGAATCACAGTAAAGTCCCATATAGGAGCCCAGATGGTCTGCCATATTAGTCAAATACAGGTATGTATTTTCATAAAGGACATCGTTGAACCACACACCAAGCTTGATATCATTCGCTAATCCATCTGCATCCAAAGCAACATACTGGAAGGAAAGCTTCAGGTTGAATTTCTCTCCGGTCAGCTCCACTCCTGCCTTCTCCGGGAGGAAAGTTGTGCCGTTAAAGCCGCCTTCCTTATATCCGGTCAGATTACTCAGAACCAAGTTACCCCCGTCATTATTCGTGAATTTGAGACCTCTCCATGCGCTGTCCAATCCTCCAAAACAGATTGCGGAAGTAGTTGCCTCTGCAAATGTAACATCTCCGCTGAATACTAATCCATCATAAGTACTTCCATGATAATATCCCTCTGCAGACAAGGCATATGGCTTACCATCCCGGTTAATCACATATTCTCCATCCCGAATACCGAAGCTTCCAAATGTAATCGTCTCAAGACCCGGATCCAATTCTTCCTTCGGCTCTTCCTCGCCGGAATCCACTTTCACGCCTGCCAATTGCAACTTATCATTCTCCGTGGCAAATTCAAAGCTCAGTCGTGTCCCGAATCGATCCATATTACAATTCTGAATGAGCGTCTCTGCCCCTTTGTATAGTTTTCCATTGAAATACATTCCCATCTTAACTTCACTCTTTGCAGTGTCATAATCAAAACTCATCTGCAAAATAAATTCATTATTTAAGAATGATTCTACCCCCGCTTCACTGGCTTTATAAATAACCTTCCAAGAGCCATTGCTTGCATTATTCGTCATAGATATTTTGGGGCCGCCAAAATCCCGCAGGTATAATTCCTGACCATCGTTTGATACATAGATACCAAAGCCGACAGATGTATTCTTCTTTTCTCCAACATACATTCTTGTAGTATAACTGGATGACAGGAACTTCATCTTCATAGAAAGAACCGTCTTATCATAACTGGTAATCGCGCCATCGGATAATTCAAATTTGCCTTGATTCGATTTGCTGTACGTTGCATCCTGCATCACGTTTCCATCTGATACAGCTTCATAATCATCAAGTGTCAGATGTCTATATCCCTCCAGATATACCGGCTCTGCATCCTGTGCTTCGCCTGCCGCTTCCACCGCTGAGACCGGAATCAGCTCAATCACAGAAGGTGTGAACATGAACACAATACACAAGATTGTAAGTATTTTCTTTAATCTTTTCTTCATAATCCAGAATCTCCTTTTCCTGTCGATTCAATCACCAATAGTGCGCCTTCTCCCGCTGCCATATGAAGTGTTAGAACATCCGCATTTTCATTGAAGTGTTTCGTTTCCTTTACCATTCTGATATTGTATTTCTGATCAAATGTAAGAACGATATCTTCTTCTGTTACGGTACTGTAATTAACCACATACAGAGCCGTCTTCCCACCGTAATTAAAGCAGCCTGTCAGTGCTTCACCCTGCACCGACTTTAATTCCTGAAATCCGCCTTCTATCACATAGGAGGCTTCCTTTGTATCAACCCTTGCCTGTTCACCACTGACAAGAATTCCCTTATGCACCGAATGCATCAAGACCTCATCAATCTCTGCAATCTGTGCATTGATTTTCCTGGCATAACCATACCATTGGTTTTTCTTCCCGTCGCAGCCAATCAGACCGTTTCTCCGAAAATCTCCTTCCGTGTGTCCACTGACATATGGGAAGCTCGTTGGCTGCATCAGGGTAAAATACTGTATGCCCTGTGCCCCGGAAGCCAAACAGGTATTCACATTCCAGAAAAATTCACCCTCATTCGGGAAGCAATCGCCGCCTGCATAATCGTCATCCTCATGCCACTGTCCTCCGGCTTGGATAAATGCCCAGAACGGAATGTTCGCCTCTATTGCATGCTCACGGATCAGGCTCATGTTCCAGAAATATGCCTCCTTCGTTGCGCGCTCTCCATATACATAGAAGTCCCACATCAGTACCCTGGGTTTCAAGGTTTCACAGAACTCTGTCAGATATTCCTTGTATAACTCTTTTTCCGCCGGATATGGGTTGCATGGCAGGGCGTTGATATAGCAGAAGATATTCATCTTATGCTGCAGAACCTCCGCCAGCTTTCCAAAATAGCGAATCTGCCACTTATCCGCAACTCTTCGTTTGAACCTCGGTCCATCCGGCTCGTCGATCAGATAAAGTCCACAATATGCCGGCTCGTCACAGTATGCCTTAAGCTCACGTCTGACCTCTTCCTCGGTCACCAGTTCGCCGTCTGCTTTTCTTAGGATATTACTGTCTGTCACCAATGTTCCGATATGATACTTATGACACAGCTCCAGATACTTCTTCATTGCTTCCGGCTCTCTTCGGTAATCCGTCGGGGCATAGGTAATTAGATTGATCCCTGCCTCTGCCGTCCATTGAAAATATTGATCCTCAATTAGATACGGAAGCTCATCCTGCTTTTGCATACGCACATAAGGACCGAAGTATGCCCCGATCGGCATCACATCTTCCCCGCCTATATAATCAATAGACACTGCCCTTGATTGTTCTTTTTCCATCGGAATACTCCTTTCCATTCTACTCCAGAACAAGCAGAACGCCCTCGCCTGCCGCCATATCCAGTGTCAGATTCTTCGCCTGCACATAGGAGGTGTCGGCATTCTGTATGCATCTGATATTCTGTGTCCCGGTAAAGCTCAAAGTAATATGCTGCGCATATTCCTGACTGTAATTTACCACATACAGCGCTGTCTTCCCATGATAATTAAGGCAGCTCACCATAGCATCTCCCGTTACCTTCCTCAGCTCCTGAAATTGACCGGATTCGATGATATATTCCACATTGTCCAACTCTTCCTTCTTGGTCTCACCACTAATGATCAGGCCTTTATTCACGGAATTCATCAGTACTTCATCAATTGCCGCAATATGTGCATTGATATTCTTTGCGTAATGATACCACTGGTTCACGTTGCCTGCCGCACCGAGCATACCATTTCGCTCGAAGTCTCCCTCGTCGGAATTCACCCATGGAAAGCTGCTTGGCTGAATGGCTGTAAAGTACTGAATGCCCTGTACACCGAATGCCAGTGCCGTATTCACATTCCAGTTGAACTGCGCCTCGTTCGGGTAATATTTGCCATCTGCGAAATTGTCATCCTCATACCACTGTCCACCGGCTTGTATATACGACCAGAATGGGATCTCATATTTTTCTGCCTGCTTACGCATCAGATTCAGACTCCAGAAATATCCATCCATATCGCCGTCTCCATATACATAATAATCCCACATCAATACCTTCGGTCTGAGCGTCTCGCAGAATTCTTCCACATATTTTGTGTAATCTTCTCTGTCTCTCTGAAATTCTCCGGCACCAAGCAGATTGACATACACCAGTGTGTCAAAATCATTCTGCAACACATCTACCAGATTCTTATAGTCCGAGATCATGCCCTGAGATTCACTACGGATATAGTCTTTTCCGTTGGGTTCATCAATAACATACATGCCACAGAACGCGGGATGATCATAGTAATTGAGCATTTCCTTCGCAACCGCTTTCTTCAACACCTCACCGCCTCCTACCATGCCGGTCACATTGGTGTCTGTGATAAAGATACCGATTCCGTACTTCTCTCCCAGATCCAGTATCTGCTTCACAACCCCCGGTGCGACAGCATAATCGGTCGGCGTGTATGTGATCAGATTAATTCCCATATCCGCGATCTTCTGGAAAAATTCATCTGTCACACAGTCTGCCAAATGATCTCCGTCTACGAAATAAGAATTGATATACGGTCCGAAATATCCGGTGACCGGCATGACATCCTTCCCTCCAAGGAAATCCAGAGACACTGCCCTGCTTTCCTCCTGCGGCAGCGCAGAAAGCGTCTCTTCTTTGGAAGCTGCACATCCTGCCAACAGGATCATAACCAATAACAAGGCTGTGACACGGATTATCTTTCTACATTTGGATTTCATCTGCTTTTGCCCCCTTCTTTTTCTTGTGGCTCACAATGCAGGAGGTTGCAACCGCTCCACCGCCTATGAGCACTGCTATCGGAATCAGGACATACCAGCTTGTAAGAAATGTTTTCAGGGAAAACGCTTCCTTCTGATCTTCCTTCCCATCGCGATACACCTTCTCCATCGGCGTGTAGACCGCATCCTCCGGTCTGTGCCATTTACCGCTCTCATATTCCGTCTCAATCAGCTTCGGATTCTCATCCAGATTGGTAATCTTAATATTGTCAATTGCCATATATCCAACCTTTGGTGCCCAGATATGTACATATCCAAGTGGCATTCCGGCATCCAGGTTGTAGGTCAGAAGCGTCTCATATTCCTTCTCTTCCATCCACTTCAATCCGGCCGTCACCACACCATCCACAACGGATACCTTAATAGAGTATGCCCTTCCATTTTCTTTATATGGATCCTTCGTAAATTTTGCTTTGTATTCCGCAGAATGATTGTTTGAGCAGACGCCTTCCTCACTGAACACGACTGCATCTGTCGCGTAGGTCCATCCCTTGCTGCCTGCCTTGGATTGTTCTCCGCCGAAGGACACCATGATGGTTCCATGCTTCTTCTTCGTCAGATTACCATCCTCATCGAATTCATCTTCCACCTGCATATACGGCACATCAAAAGTAAGCTCGAAGTTCGAATACTGATATACCGTACCGATATAAGCCTGACTGGTATTGCGGAACATCATCACCTGGTTGCCGTTGTAGTCCTCAATCTGTTGTCCCATCGGGAAGCAGGAATAATATCCAAGCATTTTCGCTGTCAGCCTGGAAGAATCCATGTCACCATTTTCAAAGTCCTCAGAAACATTGGTATTCTCCGGTCTGTCGTAACGGTAATGCGTAACCGACAGATCCGAAATCCTTGCGGCACAGCCACCGGTCTGCAAAAATCCGACACGTCCCTCGCCGCTTACCGGAAGTTCGGCGGAGCAGATTCTCTGTCCGTTGATCGTTACCTGTATCTTACTATCTGTTCCAATATAAATCTCAACCCCGGCATCACTGTTCATGGAGATTCCACTGCTTTTTGCAGACTGTACCGTTTCCTCATTGCCCTCTTCATCATAAGCAGTAACGCCTACCTTGATGCCTTCCTGATTCCAGAAGGCCACTTCCACATTACCGCCTTCTCCGGGCATCGCCTCAACTGTCGGTAATCCAAATGCGAAGATGAATTTCTTTCCACTTGGCAGATTCGAGAATTTCACGGTTGCTGACATCCTGGTCAGATATGCAAAATCCTCCTCTATCTTTGCTGCCTGCTTGGAAATAAAACGCGTGTACTCGGTGCTGTCCTCGCCAAAGATCAGCACCCCTTCCTCTATCTTGATATCTTCTTCCGGGTTGCTCCAGTTGCTGTCATTCAGTGTAGCAGAATCCAAAACCATCTCATTGACACCGGCATTCACTTCCAATACAGATAACGAAAGAGTGAGCAGCATTACAAAACTTAGCATCATACATGCGAATTGTTTTCCTCTTTTCATCCGTCTGTCTCCTCTTATTTGATATTGCTCAACCAGTCATCGTATTTATCTTCTACCCTCTGCATAATACTGTCCCATGCCTCATCCGCGGTCTGACGGTCACTCGGATTACTTGCACAATATTTTTCAATAAACATATAGTTCGTATAATCTGATGCACCACCTGAGGTGAAGATTGCATGCTTGCTGAGACTGGAGCCACTCACATAGTAGGAAACGTTTTCAGCCATTGCGAACATTGCTTTTTCAAATTCATTCCAGTCACTTGTATCGACGCTTCCCTCAGACAGGTTGATTGGAAGTCCGATGTGCAGCTGTTCTGTGAAGATCTTGTATCCCTCGTCTGAGAAATAGAATTTCAGGAATTCCTTAGCGCCTTCCTTCTCAGTAGAATAGCGCGGGATAAAGAAGCTCTGTGACGGGTTGTTGGTCGCAACGGAATTTCTTGCCTTTTCCACATAATCCCAATCAGCTGCAGAAACGGTCTTACCATTGACTGTATATCCGTCTCCGGTCTGATACTGGCTGATATCCTCTGTACCCTCTGTCACCGCGTCGATGGCAGATACGAGCTTTCTCAGTTCCATATCACTGTTTACCGTCTCCAATTTATCAGTGATGCTTGAGAGAACCGGTGCTTTCATAACGCCAAATCCATTGATATCTGCTGTACTCTCCATCTCGTTTGCCATCCAGGAGCCATTGACAACCATACCGATATCCTGATTCAGGAATAAGGTCTGCATCGTGATATGATCCTGCGAATTAGAGCCTGCCATCACATATTCCGGTGTGATGAACTTTGCAAGTTCTTTTAATGTATAGTAACGTCCGTCCTTGGCGGTAAATACTTCCTTGCTCGGACTATTGCCGTTTGCATCCGTACATCCATAAAAATTGTTGATAAAATAATCAATACCATCATATTGCGCCTGCCATAGCTGCTGAATATAAGTCCAGTATCCTCCGCTGACATTTCCTGCATTGAAATGTGTCCATGGTGTAAATCCGGCTTCATACAGCTTGTCGCACACGGTTACCATCTCACCGGTCGTACGCGGCGTCTCAGTAATCCCTGCCTTCTCAAACAAGGTTTTATTATAAACAATACCGATCGTTCCGCCACCCCATGTAAGAGAATAGTAATGTCCGTCATTTGCCTTCTCGAAATCCAGATAGTTAGCCTTGAATTTCTCCTTCAGCGCCTTGCTGTCGCCGTCTGCAACACTATCAAGCACATCGTCCAACGGCTCCAGCTTACCCACCTGGTAGGTCTTACTTCCCATGTATAGATCAATCTTATCAATATTCTCTTCACCGAAAGCAGCCTGCACGGCATCCTGACTAGCGGTTGCCGTATAAGTCACATACCAATCTGACTGCTTCTCATTAAAAGCCTTAACCATGGCATCCAGATAATCTGTGCCCAATCCGGAATTCCAGTAACTGATCTGAACCTCCGTTCCTCCATTGCTCTTGTTGTTCTTCTCGGAGGAACCTTTTCCACAAGCGCAGAGTGATACTGCCACTGTGGCTGCCATAAGTAACGCAAATACTTTTTTCATTCTTTTCATCATTGATATATCCTCTCTCCTATAAAATTAACCCTTTAATCCACCGATTGTAACATTCGTAGTAATAACTTTGTTAAAGGCTATAAACAAGACAATTGCCGGAATCGAGATGATGACACAGGCCGCAAATAAGATATCCAGTCTCGCCCGATAGATCATCTCCGTATTAAACTGATAGATACCTACCGGCAGTGTCGGCAGATTCGGCAAATACACAAGCTGTGATTCGTAGCTGTTCCACTGTCCCAGCCATGTTGTCAGGAACAAAGCTCCTGCAATCCCCTTCACCATCGGCATCATGACCTTGAAATAAATCTGAAATTCATTGGCTCCATCTATCATTGCTGCCTCCGCATAGGCCCATGACAGATTCTTATAGCAGGCGCGATAATACAGGAAGCCCGTACTGAATCCGCTTGCCGCTGTCAGGATCTGTGCATAACTATCAATGAGCCCCAGATTGTAGAACAATTTGTAGGTCGCACCCGCTGTTCCGTACAGTGGTAATGTAATCATAATCAAAATAATGGTGTACGGCAGCTTGCTTCCCGGGAAGTCGTATACCGTACAACAATAAGCAAAGGTCATGGTTGTAAACTGTATGACCAAAGATGTTCCCACAGAGAAGAACACACTGTTAAAAAGCATATCCAGGAAGTTATTCCCGTTTACCTCCAGCTTCTGGAACACCTCGATGTAATGTGACCAATTCCATTTCTCCGGCAGAGAAAATGGTGTGAGCACAATCTCTGTGTGCGTCTTACATCCCGCGATCACTGCCCAGATCAGAATATAAGTATAGCTTGCTGCGATAATGAAAAAGATGAGGGAAACAAATAAATGTACCGCTATCTCTGCCTTGCTTTTACGTGCAAATTTCTTCTTAAAATACATAATCTATCTCCTCCATCTAATATTCTACGCCATCAAAGGCCTTGTCGGTCCAACGCCGTACGACTAATGATATAGCTACTGCAATAACCGTAAACACCAGTCCAACCGCAGACATGTAGTTATAGACATTGGATGTGTACTGGGAACCGGACATATTCAGCAGTTGAAGATACATCCACGCTGAGATCGTCATGGTTCCGTAGCCACCGCCCGTTAACAGGAATACCGAACCGGATGCTCCGAAGATTCCACAGGTCAGCAGTACCATCTTCAAGGATACCGTAGGCCATACCAGCGGAACGATGATCTTGGTGAATTCCTGCCACCAGCTGACACCGTCGATCTGTCCTGATTCCAGAACCTCTACAGGGATTCTGGAAAAGGTTCCTCCCCAGATGATCAGGTCACCCGGAAACTGCAGCCACAGCATGTGCAGAAGCACAACCGTGTTCGCGAATCTGGAGTCAGCCAGAAGCTCCGGTGACTTATCCAGGTGCATAGCCTGCTGTACCAGCTGCGCAATTGGGCCATTGACACTGATGATCTTCGCGAATACCATATTCAACGCTACACTGAATATGATGCTCGGCAAGAAGAACAGGATCCGGTAGACGCTTGCTCCCGGCACCTTCTTATATAAGAAATAAGATACCAGCACCTTGAATGGAAAGGTGATAAACATCAGTGCAAAGGTCAAAAATGTATTGCGGATCGCAATTCGAATATCGGAATTCTGATTGTTTAATTCCTCCCAGAAACGCACGAAGTTATCAAAGGAAAGCACTCCGTCCTTGTTGGTAAACGCCATGGTGAAGGAAGACAAATTGGCATACACATAAAAGATCAGCCAGTTAATGACCGGTATTGTACAGCAAAAGAGAATGAATGCAATTCTGGTCATTCGTTTTTTCTTAGTTCTTGCCATGCTGTCTCTTCCTCCTTAATACCCAGTAGCATACAATTGCACTAGCCACAAGAATCATTCCCGCAGCCATGATGGCGCTAAACCGTGCATTGATGATACCTGCTCCTGCGTCAGCCTCCTGCAGCACAAGATACTCTACACCGTCTCCGCCCTGCCATTTTGCATACAAGGTAACCGATTTGGTAAGAACGGTATCGAAATCAAACGCCTCGCCATTGCTGTAGTACCAGCCCTTGAAGACATTGTCCGCCTTAGACGGCTGCTCCGGCTCAACCACCCGATACCCGTTGTCTGCCGTTGCCTTTGCCTCAATTGTGTCCTCCCCGGTCACGAACCGAACCTTCACATCCTTCATACGTATGTACTTATTGCCGGCTTCATCACTCAGATAGAGTCTGACATAATCATAGGCTTCCTTGCCCTCTGGGAATACAAGTGTGAGCACATCATCATCTACAATCTCGTACTTGCACTCCTCCTTGACCTCACCGATCTGCTTCACCGCCTGGTTCTCATCCTTTAATACAATGAACTCGCCATTCTCCTTACAGTAATATACTGCCTTTGCCCCGGTATAATCCTCTTGTCTGCCGACATGGGAGATCTGAACACTCGAATTGTTTGTCTGGATTCCAAGACTATTGCCCCTAGCATCGTAACATTTCATATTCCTGAAGCTTGCTGTGATTCCATCCTGTGCGCCCTCTCCACTGAACCAAAGTGAAAAGTACTGATATCCCTTACTACAGCTTTTCTGTGAAAAGGTGTAATTCTCTGTCTTGCCATTCTTGGTACACTGTGCGATTCCGTAAAATGCATCGTTCTTTTTTACAAAACAGATAAAATACCTGGCACCCTCTTGCAGAAGCAGCTTGTTGGTATCCTCTTTCTCCAGCTTCTTCCAGAGAATCACACCATTGCTGTTCGCATGCGGATATTCGTCCTTCGGTCTCCAGGATGCCAGCAGTCCCTGCTGGTAGGTTCCATCCTTCTTCACATCCGCAACCTCATATTCCATATAGACAACCTCGCTGTCAGTCGGATATTTATTGCTGATTGCCAGTTGATTCAGATTATCAATTGTGAAATTGTATTTTGAGTCTATAATCGGATGAACACCCATCAGTTCATCTGTCATACCACTTGGATCGTTGAAGGTCACACCCAGATTGTTGCCCTTTTCGTCATAGCAGCGCACATGATTCAACACTGCCGTCACACCGCCTTCCCGGCAGGTGTAGAAGATTCCATAATAATTGTAAGGATCTGTAGCACTTCCCTCATTCTCGCCTCCAAAGTTGATGCTTATGGTCTGGTCATCCTTCATCTTGGCGCAATGATAGTCAAAGCCCTCCTCTGTTCTCTCCATGCGATATACATAGGTATAGCCGGCTTGAAACAGATTATCGTTACTTGTCTCGCTCGGTTTCGAATAGTAGTATTTGCCCCTTCCGGAATCCGGTGCAATATTGATATTATCATTGACTGCGAGGATTCCATTGCGGTATACCGGATTCCCGCTGACCTCTTCCACCGTATAAGTCAGGAATACCTTGGTTCCAATCTCACCGCTGACTTTCTTCTCATTACTGATGAACAGTCTGCCTGCCTCACTCAGATTGACCAGATACTCCTTGTCTGTCATCTTCACCTCTTCCTCCGCCAGAACAGCCTGTCCCGGGCAAAGGCTGAAGCAGGTGACCAGGCAGAGCAGCATTGCAATACTGCGTTTTAGCACCTTCCAACCAGGTCTTGTTTTCATATCATACCTCCTCGTTATCGCTATACTTCCGGATATCGAATCTTAAGTGGCTGTCCCTTCGCTGCCGCATCTACCGTTGCTCTGCAGACTGCGATCGTCGAAGCACCCTCCATAGAACTTACCGGCATCGGTGCGTCATTCAATAGCGCCTCTACGAACACGTCAATCTCTGCCGTAATATTGTGGTTATTAACCTCCACTGGAAGCTTCTTCGGCTGTGTATAAGCCGGCGCGCCATCGGCAGTCGGTTCCCCACATTCAAACAGTGTAATGTTAGGAGATGTATTGTCACAGATAATCGTACCCTTCGTTCCATAGAAGCAGGAACGCATTGTATAATTTCTCTTACACCCGATGGATACGAACACCTTGCCCTGTACATTGTTTGGGAATTGATAGATTGCAATCGTGCAGTCATTCACCGGCCAGTCAGTCAGGCACTTGTGGTTGGCATAGGCATATACCTCAGTTGGATTACCTGCAATCCAGCGAAGCAAATCCACTGCGTGACATCCGCCGCCGATAAATCCTTCTCTCTCCGGAGTAACACGCCAGTCATTGTATCCTCTTGCAATAGAGTAGTCGTGTGCGTACTCACTCTCCACGAAGTACAGCTCTCCAATTCGCCCGGATTCAATCAGCTCCTTTGTCATAAGAAATGCCGGCGTACAACGGCAGACCTGACCGATCATCAGCTTACGCCCGCTTTCCTTCTCCGCACGCATCATCTCTTCACACTCTTCCATGGTCAGCGCCATCGGCTTCTCGCACAGAACATCCTTGCCGGCTCTGAGAAAAGCAACGGTCATCTCAAGATGATACTGATCCGGTGTAACCAGCACTGCCGCATCCACCTTTGGATCATTGACCAATTCCCTATAATCCTTACATGCAACCGGCACGTTGAACTCCTTCTGACACTCCTCCAGACGTCCGTCTGTTGCCGGATCACAGACTGCATACAGATGTGCACCCTCTTTGTCAAGCACTCCTTTCATATGTCTCTTTGCCATTCCGCTGCACCCAATGACAGCAATGTTCAATTCTTTCTTGTTCATGTCTTTTTCCTCCTATTATGACATTTTTCATGTTTGTTAAGATATGTTAAAAATAATCGCCAGCTACTGAATCACTACAAGTACACCTTCCCCGGCAGTCATGGTCAGTTCCAAACTAGTTGTCCGTACGGAAGAACGCTCCGCATTCTGTATCACTTCTACCGTAGCGTCAGCATTGCATGTTAACGTCACACTCTGCGAATCCGTCATGCTGTAATTCACCACATACAATGCCGTCTTGCCCTGGTAATCAAAGCAGCCAATCAGACAATTGCCACTCACAGACTGTAATGACGATATAGAATCAACGGTAAGCAGACAGTTTCTAACCGACGTGCTGATGGCGGTGGCGTCACCACTTGGCAGCACTCCCTGATTCACGGAATTCATCAACACTTCATCCACTGCCGCAATCTGTGTGTTGATCTTCTTCGCGTATTCGTACCACTGATTTGTACCTCCATCTGCACCAATCAGACCATTTACTCTGTAATTTTGATTATTTCCATAGAAGCTTCCCGGCTGAACCAGTGGAAAATACTGAATGCCTTTTGCACCGAATGCCAGGCTGGTATTCACATTCCACTCAAACTGTCCTTGGCTTGGAACATATGTAGAACTATTATCTACATTCTTCTCATGCCACCTATCTCCTGCCTGAATAAAAGACCAGAACGGGATGCCATACTTCTCAGCATACCTTCGAATGATGCTCATATTCTCAAAATAAGCATTTTCTGTACCATCAGCAGAATGCACATAATAATCCCACATCAATACCTTTGGCTGAATCGTCTCACAGAATTCCGCTACATATCTCTCA
The DNA here is from genome assembly GCA_934434905.1 of uncultured Lachnospiraceae bacterium. Classification (GTDB taxonomy): domain Bacteria; phylum Bacillota; class Clostridia; order Lachnospirales; family Lachnospiraceae; genus 14-2. The sequence goes on from CAKSAI010000047.1 coordinate 12,872, forward strand.
TATGCATTATCACCAACAGCAGCACTGTTTCCGATACCAAACATATTCGCATAACAGTTTAGATCCAAATCCTGATGCAAGACCTTAGCCAGGTTGCCCCACTTAGAAAGTGGTATATCTGATCCATTCTGTCCGTAATATTCTGTCGCCGGTTCATCCACCAGAAACATACCGGAAAACGCAGGGTAATTACGGTATTTCAAAAGTTCATTGAGAAGGGTCTCCTTATTGACATTGGTTCCATCTGCAAGTGCTGTCACCTTACTATCTGTTACATAAGCACCAACCCTGTACTTATCACACAGCTTCATGTATGTCTCCACAGTCTCCGGACTACTTGCGTAGTCCAGAGCTGTGTACGTAATGAGGTTAATTCCCATATCGGCTATCCTGCTAAAAACAGTATCACTAACCAGCGTCGCAGAAACACCTTGTGTCGAAGAAGTATATGGTCCCCAGTAACCGGCAACCGGCATCACATCTGCTGTGATATATGGAGTAGCACCCGTATCGCCTCCTACAAGATGCGTGCGAAGCTTGTCTACATCCGTAGTTGTCAGTTTATCGTCGTTGTCCAGATCAAGTCCTAACCGTGCTGCTTTCTTATCCGGCGCAGTCGTTACTGCCTTCTTACCTGCAACCAGGTCTCTGACATCGACCTCTCCATCCAGATTGACATCCCCCTTGATATAGGTGATTACCTTCCTCGTAGACTTGTCGGTGCCAACCGTCAGATTGTAATCTCCCGGCTGCTCCAGCCAAACGCCGGCATACCCTCTTCCATTGACAAGCGCCTTGGCTCCATCCACATAGCTATAGGCTCCGTCAGCTAAGTTGTGGTGTACTTCTGCGTCCACGGAAGCAAGATATAAGGAAGAGTTGCTATCTGACAGCCTCAAATCAAAATGCCTTCCCAATTGTGCCTTTCTACAGGATTTGATCTCTGTTTTCTGATTGTTATACAGTTTTCCGTTAAAATACATACCGATCGTTACATCACACTTTGTATCATCCGTTTCCACATCCGCATATTCAAAACTCATCTGTAACAAAAATTCCGTATTCAAAAAGGAACTGAGTCCTGCTTCTTTTGCAGAATATGTTATAGGTGTGCGATATGTACCTGTTAAATTGGTACTGCTGGAATCTCCATAATCGTGCAAATACAGATTTGAACCATCCTCATTTACAGCAACGAGAAGTCCACTATTACCAGTATAACCCGCAATGTAAAACCCTGTTGTCATATCTGCAACACGATTACTGGTAACACCGTTTCCAAACTTTACCCGCATGGATATAACCGTATTATTTAATGATGTGCTGTCGTTCATCAGCCAACATCGTGTGTTATTATTTTCTATCAAATAAGTAGCATCTGCCAATCCATCCGTAATCGTATCATTTCCGAAATCACGGATGGTCACATGCTCAAAACCTTCCAGATATACCGGTGCATCTGCTGTGACGGAAGCAAGATAAATCGCGGAATTGTTATCATTTGCTTCCATTCCAAATTTAAGAGATATACCAAAATTACTCACATTAATGTCTGCAATCGTTGTCACTTCATTCTGATATAGTTTTCCATTGATATACATTCCCAGCTGAAGATCATCTTCCGTGTTATCTCCATCGGAATCAACGATTTTAAAACTCATCTGCAACAGGAATTCATTATTTAGGAAAGACGCAACTCCCGCTTCGCTCGCTTTATAAACCGCTTTATAATTGGCATTGTCCTGAGTCATAGCATTATTGGCGGATTTCATTTGGGGATCCTCAAAATACAATTCACTTCCATCTTCACTCACGGATATTTTGAATCCGTCAGAAGTGTTACCGTTGCATGCAACTCGAAAATAAGTACCTGCACCCCCTTTGAAAAATTTCACCTTTAGAGACAACAAACGATCCGTTAGGGGACCAACGGTAGACCAGGATCTACC
>CAKSAI010000048.1 GCA_934434905.1 uncultured Lachnospiraceae bacterium
GAAGTGATCTTCCGGGGACTCCTATTTGCGGCTATCGCAAAGGATAATATAAAGTCTGCAATCATCATTTCCAGTTTGACTTTTGGCATAGGACATATTATCAACTTGTTCAACGGCAGCGGCATGGATTTGGTCAACAATCTGTGCCAGATCGTCTTTGCGATTGCAGTCGGCTTTCTGCTGGTCACGGTCTTTTATCGCGGCGGAAGTCTTATCCCCTGCATCCTCGTCCATTCTGCAATCAATACGCTAAGCACATTTGCAAACGACACAGATCTTACCGTGGAAATGCACCTGTTCCATATCGGTATATTGATTGTTATTACGGTTGCCTATACCCTGATTCTGACAAGAACGCTGCCGAAAAATCAGTGGGCAAAAAGGGATTGAAATGGCTTTTCTGAATGCCTATGATGTGAGGAATAAACGATAGGAGTGTGAAACTATGCCAATGTGGAATCCGTGGCGCGGGTGTAAAAAGTGCAGCGAGTGCTGGAAAATGATCAAAGAGCGGTCAGACTGCACCTTTCTCTTTCTGACCAAGCGTATTGAGCGATTCGCTCAGTGTATGCCGGAGGATTGGGCGGACGGATATGAGAACGTTACGGTGTGCTGTACCATTGAAAATCAGCGCAATGCAGACAAAAAGCTGTCTGTATTTCGTTCACTGCCCATCAAGCACAAGTGCATCACCGCACAGCCGCTGATCGAACGGGTGAATTTGGAGCCGTATTTAGACGGCGTGGAGCTGGTCGTTGTCGGCGGAGAGTCGGACAAGGATGCAAGACCGCTCGACTATGACTGGGTGCTTGACATCCGTGAGCAGTGCATCCGAAAGCAGGTCAATTTCGAGTTCCGTCAATGCGGAACGCACTTCATCAAAGATGGTAAGCAGTATAAGCTCCAGACCAAAGACCTGTGCAGGCAGGCGCGTCTGGCCGGTATCAACTACAAATGTACGAATAAATCACTTTAATTTCAAATCTTATGGAGGTGTCAAAAATGGCAAACGAAGATAAAAAAGACTTTAATGCTATGTTGCATGGATTTCCGTCTTATAAGAAGTCATTTTCCGAGTAGAACAAAAAGGCAAGGAAAGTCGAGAGAAATTTTTTCTGACACGGTATAATGTCTCCGGTAAGGAGTTGAGAAGAATGAAGGAACAGGTGCTGGCTGTCCAGCGGATGCAGGACTACATTGAAAAGAACAAAGCGGAGGAAATCAGCCTGTCCGATCTTGCGCGGGTATCGCTGTTTTCCCCTTGGTATGCCTATCGGCTGTTCCGTGACTGCCTCGGCCTGACGCCGACTGAGTATATCCGCAAATATCGGCTCACGCAGGCGGCAAAGCAGCTGCAAAGCGGCGATGTCAAGGTCATTGACGCGGCCTACAATGCCGGGTTTAACAATGTGGATACATTCACGCGGGCGTTTTACCGGGAGTTCGGCATGAATCCCAGCGACTACATGAAGCATCCTGTGCCGGTCACACTCTTCATTCCTTACGGCGTAAAATACCGTGAACTGAGAAAGGAGTCAATCGACGTGTCCAACATTCAACCAATTTTCGTACAGACCATCCGCAAGCCGGAACGTCTGTGTATCATCAAGCGGGCTGTCCACGCAGAGGACTACTTCCCGTATTGCGAGGAGGTTAGCTGCGACGTGTGGGGCATCCTCATGAGCATGAAATCCCTCTGCGGAGAGCCGGTGTCCATGTGGCTGCCGCCAAAGTACAAAAAGCCCGATACTTCCACCTATGTGCAGGGTGTGGAGGTCGAAACCGGCTACATGGGTATTGTTCCCGAAGGGTTTGATACCATTCATTTGCCGGAGGCGGAGTATCTGATGTTCCAGGGACAGCCCTTCCGGGAGGAGGATTACTGCGAAGCCATTCGCACCGTACAGTATGCGATGGACAACTATGATCCGTCTGTCATCGGTTATCAGTGGGATGACGAGAATCCGCGCATCCAGTTAGAGCCACGCGGCCAGCGCGGCTATATCGAGCTGCGGGCAGTCAGGAGGGTTCAGAAATGAGTGAAGCTATCTTTGTAGAAGGACTGACAAAATCCTACAACGGCAAAACCGTGGTCGATCATCTGAACCTCTCAGTGCCAAGCGGCACGGTATTCGGTCTGCTCGGCGCAAACGGTGCCGGAAAAAGCACCACGATCGAGTGTATGCTCGGCACAAAGCAGGCGGATGCGGGAACGGTTCGCCTACTGGGGCAAGACCCGAAGAAGCGCCGCCGCACGCTTTTTGAGCGCATCGGCGTGCAGTTTCAGGAGGGCGACTATCAGAAAGAAATCAAAGTATCCGAGCTTTGCGAGGAAACCGCAAGCCTTTACCGTAAGCCTGCCGATTGGCACACGCTGTGTGAGCAGTTCGGTATCGGTGATAAGGCAAACACATCGGTCAAAAGTCTCTCCGGCGGTGAGCGGCAGCGGCTTTTTATTGTGCTGGCGTTGATCCCGCAGCCGGAGCTTGTGTTTCTTGATGAGCTGACCACCGGCCTTGACGCAAAGGCCCGGCGCGGTGTGTGGAAAACGCTGGAACACTTAAAAGAACAGGGACTTACGATTTTCCTGACTTCTCATTTTATGGATGAAGTGGAAGCATTGTGCGATGAAATCTGCATTTTGAAAAAGGGTACTCCCGTTTTTCGTGGAACCGTGGAGCAGGCAAAGACCCAATGCGGCTGCGAACATTTCGAGGATGCCTATTTGCAGCTTTCGGATGAGGAGGTGGACGCATGAAACGCTTTTTCACTTTTCTGAAAACGGAGCTGAAGCTCAGCCTGCGGGATATGAATATGGTGATCTTCGCTGTCATCATGCCGCTTGTGATCTTCATCATCCTTGGCATCATTTACGGCACAAAGCCTGCCTATGACGGCGCGGACTATACGTTTCTGGAGCAGTCTTTCGGAGCTGTCAGCGCGGTTGCTATTTGCGCAAGTGGACTCATGGGTCTGCCGTTGGCCGTATCGGGCTTACGAGAGATGAAGATTCTCAAGCGGCTGCGTGTCACGCCGGTCAGCCCGGTGCTCATTCTTGGCGCTGAGCTGGCGATGTATGCCGTCTACTGTGCCGCGTCCCTTGCGACACTGTCGGTTGCGGCGCTTTTGTGGGGCGTGCGGCTGCATGGTTCGCTTCTGGCTTTCCTCGGAAGCTGGGCGCTTACCATGCTCTCAACGCAATCCATCGGTATGCTGGCAGGCGGCGTGGCGAAGGACACCAAGCAGGCCAGCGTCATTGCCTCGATCCTCTATTTCCCCATGCTGATCTTTTCCGGCACAACACTGCCGATTGAGGTCATGCCAAAGGCAATGCAGAAAATCGTCAGCTTTTTCCCGCTGACACAGGGACTTACGATGATGAAAAATACATTTCTCGGTATCGGTGCGGGCAGTGTTCTGTTGCCGATCTGTGTAATGCTTGGGGTTACCGCACTCTGCACCGTTCTCGCCGTCCGCTTTTTCCGCTGGGAATAGGATATTGCATATTCATGTATTCCGCTATTTTGGAAATTTCAAAAAAGGCCTTGACAAGTAATCGCTCTGTTGCTATAGTTATAGTAACCGAACGGTTACAAAGAATTAAGGAGTGAGATCATGGCCGGAGATACAAAGAAACGGATTTTAGAAACAGCACTTGAGCTGTTTGCGCAAAGCGGTTACTTGGGAACCTCAATGAGTGATATTGCAAAGCAGTTAGGAATTACAAAAGGTGCTTTATATAAGCACTATACAAGCAAACAGGAGATCTTAGATAGTATCGTGGAGCGGATGAACAAAATGGACTATGAGCGCGCCGAAGAATATGAAATGCCTGAAACGGAGCCTGACGGCTTTGCGGAAGCCTATATGCACACACCGATTGAAAAAATCCGTGCATACAGCATGGCGCAGTTTGACCATTGGACGAAAGAGCATTTCTCCTCAAACTTTCGGAAGATGCTGACGCTGGAGCAATACCGTGATCCGAAGCTCGCACAGCTTTATCAGGATTATCTTGCGACCGGTCCTACCGAGTATATGGCAGCAATTTTTCGAAGGTTGACGGATTCTGATGAGTCGGCCATGCAGCTTGCTTTGGAGTTTTACGGGCCGATGTTCCTGCTTTACAGTGTCTATGACGGCACGGACAAAAAGGAGACCGTTGCACCGCTGCTGGATGCTCATATCGACCGTTTTATAAGACTGAACACTACAAAAACCAATAATAAACAAGAAGAAGGAGCTTAACGATGCTGAACATTGAACATTTAACAAAAAACTATGGTGAAAAAAAGGCCGTGGATGATCTGAACCTGCATATTCTGCCCGGCGAGATCTATGGCTTTATCGGCCATAATGGCGCGGGTAAGACTACAACACTGAAATCTGTTGTGGGAATCCTGCAGTTTGATGCCGGGGAGATCATGATCGACGGTAAGTCCATCAAGGAGGATCCGCTTGCCTGCAAACAGGAGATTGCCTATATCCCCGACAATCCCGATCTGTATGATTTTATGACGGGCATCAAGTATCTCAACTTTATCGCAGATATCTTTGGCGTCAGTGCCAGTGACCGGCAGGCGCGCATCCGGGATTATGCGGAGCGGTTTGAGCTGACCGCTGATCTGGCGCAGCCCATCGCGGCGTATTCCCACGGTATGAAGCAGAAGCTTGCTATCATTGCGGCATGGCTTCATGATCCGAAGCTTATTATCATGGACGAACCCTTCGTGGGTCTTGACCCCAAGGCTTCCCACCTGCTCAAGGGCATGATGCGGGAGGTGTGCGATGCAGGCGGAGCCATCTTCTTCTCCACACATGTCCTTGAAGTGGCAGAGAAGCTCTGCGACAAGGTGGCTATTATCAAGAATGGAAGACTCATCCGTTCCGGCACCATGGAGGAGGTCAAGGGCGATGACTCTCTGGAGGAAGTATTCCTGGAACTGGAGGGAGAATCATGCTGAAAATTCTGTTACAGAAACAGCTGGCGGAGATCTTCCGCAGCTATTTCTACGATGCAAAGAAGAACAAGGCGCGTTCCAAAGGTGCAACAATCGCCTACATAGTTTTGTTCGTTGTACTTATGATCGGCATTCTCGGTGGTATGTTTACATTTCTGTCGCTCTCGCTTTGTGGTGCGATGGCGCAGGCGGGCATGGACTGGCTGTATTTTGCGCTGATGGGACTGCTGGCGGTGCTGCTGGGAGCCTTCGGCAGTGTGTTTAATACCTATTCAGGACTTTATCTTGCCAAGGACAACGATCTGCTGCTCTCCATGCCGATCCCGGTCAATGTGATCATGGTCTCACGGCTGCTGGGGGTATATCTCATGGGGCTTATGTACTCCGGTGTGGTGATCCTGCCGGCGGTGATCGTTTATTGGGTTACTGTTTCGGCAAATGCAGGGGCGATCATCGGTTCCCTGCTTCTGGTGATTTTGATCTCCGTGTTTGTGCTGACGCTTTCCTGTGCACTGGGCTGGGTGGTTGCAAAGGTTAGCTTGAAATTAAAGAATAAGAGCTTTATTACGGTGCTGATTTCCCTGCTGTTCATTGGGGCATATTATTTCTTCTACTTCAAGGCACAGACCATCATCAGCGATCTGATTGCAAATGCGGCTGTTTACGGTACGAAGATCAAGGGCGCGGCTTATCCTGTCTATCTCTTTGGCAGGGTGGGTGTCGGCGATGTGACAGCGATGCTGATCGTTACGGCAGTCGTACTGCTTCTGTTTGGACTGATGTGGACATTGATCTCCCGCAGTTTTATAAAGATTGCCACAGCCTCGGGCCGTACGGAAAGGAAAGTATACCGGGAAACCGCTGCGAAGCAGGGAAGCGTTGGCAGCGCGCTGCTGGCAAAGGAATTTGGGCGCTTTACCTCCAGCCCCAACTATATGCTCAACTGTGGACTGGGTGTCCTGCTGCTGCCCATCGGCGGCATTGTACTCCTGTGGAAGGGCAGAGACTTTATTGAGATAATGAATGTCGTGTTTGACGGAAGGACAGGAAGTGTCCCGCTGCTGCTCTGTGCGGCAGCCTGCATGCTGGCATCCATGAACGATATGGCGGCACCTTCTGTGTCATTAGAAGGGAAGAATCTGTGGCTGGTGCAATCCCTCCCGGTAACACCGTGGCAGGTACTTCGTGCGAAGCTGTCCGTGCAGCTTCTTTTGACCGGGATACCGATGCTGTTCTGCCTGGTGTGTATGGCCATTGTTTGTCCGCTCACGCCGGTGGAATTGTTATTCGCAGTAATTGTCCCGTTGCTCTATGTGCTGCTTATGGCGCTGTTGGGGCTGTTCCTGGGACTTAAAATGCCGAATCTTACATGGACCAACGAGATCACACCCATCAAGCAGAGCATGGGCGTCCTGCTTGCTCTGTTCGGCGGATTTCTGTATACGATGCTGCTCTGCATCGGATTTCTGGGACTGCCCGGCTGGAGGCTTGGTTTTCCGGGATACATGGGATGTTTTGCAGCGGTGACGCTGGCGCTGTGTGCGGTGCTGTACCTGTGGCTGAGAAAGAAGGGCTGTGCCCGGTTTGCAACCTTGTAAAAATGCAAAACGAAGAAAAGGGTACTAAGAAATAGGAGAAAAAATCTTATGGACTTGCAGTCTTTGAAAAAGCAGTTGACAGCGCAATTTTACCGAGGAAATCTGCTCATCTTCTTTCTGGCTGTGTTCGCAGCACTTGCCGGTGGTTCACTGAATCTTATTGTCTCGTGGATCATGCAGCAGCTCATTGACGCAGCCTCCGGCATACCGGGTGCGTTGTCCCTCGGAACGCTGGCAAAGCTAACCGGCGGCTTTGTTCTCCTGTGTGCGGCATTTTTCCTGCTGAAGTATGCTTCCGAGCCGCGCTTTATCGAAAGAGCCATGCGGCAGTACAAGGATTTTGCTTTTCGGAAGCTCACCGAAAAAAGCATCTCGTCCTTCCGTGAGGAGAGCACGGCAGCTTACCTTTCCGCGCTGACCAACGATGCCGGAAGCATTGAGGCGGACTATCTTTCCCAGCAGCTCTCGGTCATCACCAAGATTGTAACTTTTTTTGGTGCACTGGCTATGATGCTCTGGTATTCACCGCTGCTGACAGCAGTCGCGGTGGGCGTGACGGCGTTGCCTCTGGCTGCGTCCCTGCTGACGGGAAATCAGTTGCAGGCGGCAGAACGGCGGGTCTCTGACCGGAACCGGGACTTTACTGCCGCACTGACCGACTGTCTCAGCGGCTTTACCGTGGTCAAGACCTTCAAGGCGGAGAAGGAGATCTTTTCCCTGTTTGCCGAAAACAACCAGGCGCTGGAAGGTGAAAAGTTTAGCCGACGAAGGCTCAAGGTGCTGGTAGGTATGATCGGCGCAGTGACCGGGGTGATCGCTCAGCTGGGGGTTTTCCTCGTGGGTGCATGGCTTGCGCTGGCAGGGCGGGGACTTACGGCGGGTACCGTCATTCTGTTCGTAAATCTGATGAATTTCATGATCGAACCTGTTGCAGAGCTGCCTGCACTGCTGGCGGGACGCCAGGCTGCGCTGGGGCTGATCGGTAAGCTGGCAGAGGCGCTGGAGAAGAACACGGTCGCAGAGGGCGGCACTGAGCTGCCCGGGCTTGAGAGCAGCATCCGTCTGGAAGATGTTTCTTTCAGCTATGAGAGCGGGAAAGATGCCCTGCACAATATTTCCGCTGAGTTTCAGGCGGGCAAAGCCTATGCCATCGTGGGCGGCAGCGGAAGCGGAAAATCCACGCTGCTCCATCTGCTGATGGCAGGCAGCGCGGACTATCGTGGGCAGATATTGCTTGATGGTACAGAGCTGCGGAATATCACGCCGGAATCCCTTTATGAAATGATGTCAGTGATCCAGCAGAACGTGTTCGTATTCAATGCATCCATCAAAGATAATGTCTCCATGTTCCGGGAATTTCCACAGAGAGAGCTGGACGAAGCAATCCGGCACGCGCATCTGAGCGAGCTGCTCGCTGAGCGCGGGGAAGGCTACCTCTGCGGTGAAAACGGCAGTGGACTTTCCGGCGGTGAAAAGCAGCGAATCTCCATCGCCCGGAGCCTTCTCAAGAAGTCCTCCGTTCTGCTGGCCGACGAGGTGACGGCAGCGCTGGACGCGCAGACCGCCCATCAGGTTTCCGGCGATATTCTTGACCTTCACGGTATGACCCGCATCGTCGTGACGCACACGTTGGAAGAAGCATTGCTGCGGCGGTATGACGGCATCCTTGTCTTGAAGAACGGAGAGATTACCGAAGCCGGCAGCTTTGATGAGCTGATGGCGAAAAAGGGCTATTTCTATGCACTGTATACCGTCTCGCAGTAGCGCAGAGGCAAAGAATGTGTACTTCTGCTGTGCCGGAAAGTCTCATGGAATGCGAATTGAAAAACATACAAAAGATGGATGGAGGGAACGATTGTGAAATCGAAATCAAGGTTTCAAACTGCCCGGCGTGTTCTGATCTTCTGGACGCTGTTTATCGGGCTTGGTGCGGTGGCGGGAGCGGCAGGGATGTTGCTCGATCCCACCGGGAAAGCAATGGGCATGGACGCCATGCTGCCCTATTTTCAAGTGCTGCCCTTTGCAGAGGTCGTATTTCAAGACCTCACCTTTTCCGGCTATGCGCTGCTGATCGTGAATGGCCTGACCAATTTAACAGCGGCAGGGTTGCTGCTGGCAAAGAAGAATTCCGGCGTTGTGATGGGCGGTATTTTTGGCGTGACGCTGATGCTGTGGATCTGCATCCAGTTCTATATGTTTCCGCCAAACTTCATGTCCACGATTTACTTCATGTTCGGCTTTGCGCAGGCGGCTACCGGCTATGCAGCATGGGTGTTTGCAAAGCAGGAGGAATTTCGGGTGGATATTGCCGACTATCCCAACATCGGGACGAATCCCGAACGGCTGGTGGTATTCTTTTCCCGCATGGGCTATGTGAGAAGGCAGGCCTATGTGGAGGCAAACCGGACGGGTGCGGCAGTATATGAGATCAAATCCACCGAACGGACAGAAGGTACGCCTGGCTTCTGGTGGTGTGGACGCTATGGTATGCACAAATGGGCTATGCCCATTGAGCAGGTAGATATCGATCTTTCGCGCTATAACCATGTGACTATCTGCTCCCCTATCTGGGTGTTTGCTCTCGCCGCGCCGGTGCGCAGCTTTTGCGCTCAAGCGGCAGGGAAGATCAAGGAGGCCGATTACATTCTTGTACATCACCAGAAGAACAACTACGAGAACGCTGCCGCTGAGATGGATAAGCTGCTGGGTATTAAGCATACCGAGCTGCGCAGCGTGCAGTGCAGAATGGGAACATACAAAACAAGGGAGTTATGACGGATGTATATGCAAACGATTCATAATTCGCCAATCGTCGGAAAAATAATTCGCCAATCGTCGGAAAAATAATTCGCCAATCGTCGGATTTTTCTTGTATATTTCAGATTTAAGAGTATAATAATAGTAGATAAGCATAAAAAGAAGAGGTACTCATAATGAAAATATACAAAAAGCGTATTGCAGATAGTATCTTAAAACGAAAACTGGAAGGCAAGGGAGCTGTCCTGATCGAAGGTCCTAAATGGTGCGGAAAAACCACAACAGCAGAACAGATTGCTGCCAGCATTCTCTACATGGATGATCCCGAAAAGAAGGAGCAGAATATTACCATGTCGGAGCTGAACCCAAAGAGGTTATTGAAAGGCGATGCGCCGAGGCTGATCGACGAATGGCAGCTTGCTCCCAAGCTTTGGGATGCGATTCGATTTGAGGTGGATCATCGAGGTGAATTAGGTCAGTTCGTTCTGACGGGGTCGGCTGTTCCGCCAGATACAAAAGAAATCACCCACTCCGGTACAGGCAGGTTTACATGGCTGACCATGCGGCCGATGAGTTTATATGAATCCGGCGAATCTAGCGGTGATGTAAGTTTAAAGGCACTGTTTGAGAACCCGGATGAATTAGACGGTGAGTCTGGGCTTGACATTGAACGATTGGCTTTTTTGGTTTGCCGAGGCGGCTGGCCGCAGGCAGTGGATATGCGGGATGAAATCGCACTGGATCAGGCCATTGACTATTATGATGCGGTTGTCCATTCTGACATCAATCGTGCAGATGATGTCCAGAAAAACCCCGAGCGTGTGAAACGCCTGATGCGTTCTTATGCAAGGAATCAGGGCGGCCAGATTCCGAATACCGTCATTGCGCAGGATATTGCAGCAAATAATGAGGCATCTATGGATGCAGAGACGGTTGCCTCCTATCTGAATGCCCTGCGAAAGATATTTGTTGTGGAGGATATGCCCGCGTGGAACCCCAATTTGCGATCGAAAACTGCAATTCGTTCCTCGGATACCCGCTATTATATCGATCCGTCTATTGCAGCGGCAGCTTTAGGCATCGGGCCACAGGATTTGATTTTGGATTTGAAAACCTATGGTTTCCTTTTTGAGACCCTGTGTGTTCGTGACTTGCGTGTTTTTGCCGATGCTCTTAATGGAGAAGTATATCATTATCGGGATAAAGATGGTTTGGAATGTGATGCCGTTGTTCATTTAAGAAACGGAGCATATGGACTCATTGAAATCAAACTTGGAGGTGACAGGTTGATTGAGGAGGGCTCTGCAAACCTTAAAGCATTAAGTGCAAAAATAGACACGACAAAAATGCATAATCCGTCCTTTCTGATGGTGTTGACGGGCACAGGCGACTATGCATATCGTCGCCCGGATGGTGTCTATGTTGTTCCGATTGGATGTTTAAAAGATTAACAAAAATATCGTCATCCTCTCTCCCGGTACACCATCCGGTAATTAACCGGTGTCATGCCGATCATGGACTTGAAGATCCGGCTGAAGTATTTCGAGTTTCCAAACCCGGTTGCGTCACTGATCTGGATGATGGAACGGTTGGTCGTTACCAGCAGCTCTTTCGCGCGCTCTATGCGAAGCTTCAGCAGGTATTCATTATAGTTTTCCCCGGTCTTCCGCTTGAAGATACGGCTGATATAGCTGGCATTGAAGAAGAACTCATTCTCCAGGACCTTAAGCGTGATATTCTCCTGGAGATGGGATGCCAGGTAGCGTTTTATCTGCTCCACCAGAATGTCAGAGGAAGACGTATCCTCTGACAGGAGAACACTGTTTAGGTAATCGGTCAGCAGAGCATGCATTTCCGGCAGTGTTGCTTCCTGCGGAATCTGGATCTTGGATTGTGTGATGTTCCCGCCCATGTACTTGGAGAAGCTGATATCCAGCTCCGTCACCAGCTTCTCACAGATCTTTCGTGCAGTATCCTGGGAGATACGATTCTTATCGAAATCATCAAAGATGAGATCAAGAAAGTTCAAAGCACCGGAGAAATCATCGCGCATAACGGCTGAAATCATGGAATCCTCCAACTCAAAGGGATAATTATATTTGCGGCTGCGGATTTTGTCGGCAGCGCGGAGCAGGGCATCCTTAAGCTCAGCCGGGGAGACCGGTTTTAACAGAAAATCAAATACCCCGGCATGTACAGCGGCCCTGGCGTATTCGAACTCATCATATCCGGTGACAACGATCACCAGGATATCGGAAGCAGCCTTGGCGAGTTCGTTCGCCAGCGTGATCCCGTCTACGAAAGGCATCTTCAGATCGGTAACAACGATATCGGGGTGCGCCTCAAGGATCAGCGGAAGGGCATCCCTGCCGTTTCCCGCTGTGCCGCAGATGGAAAAGCCCAGTTCTTCATAATTAATCAGCTTCTGGAGCCCTTCCAGAATGATCTTTTCGTCGTCCACAAAGAATATGTTCAGGTATTGATTATTCATGGTATGACTCCTCCTTTACATTTACGGTTCTCTTGTCATCATATTTGAAAAGCGCACTTTTCTGATCGCTCAATGCCGGAATGCGAAAAGATATACTTGTGCCGTTTCCTTCCGTACTTTCCACCATAAGTCCCCGGCTGTCGGGATAATAGAGATGAAGCCGTTTATTGACATTGTATAAACCGATACCGTGTCGTTCATCTTCCTTCAATGTAGCCAGCTGTTGCCGCAGCAAGGCCAGAGCTTCTTCGGGGATACCGCACCCATTGTCTTTAAGCTCAAAAAAGATAGAATCATTTTCTTTCGCAATCGTTATTTGTATCCGATAGGGTGGATCGATATTGTTAAAGCCGTGGGAAAAGGAGTTTTCCAAAATCGGCTGCAGCAGGATCTTAGGCATCTGGTACGGCAATACGTCCTCCTGTACCTGGTATTCGATCTCCAGCTTGTCTTGGAGACGGAGTTTCTGCAGGTAGAGATAATTCCGGATCTGTTCCAGTTCCTCCCGGACGGTTACAAGGCGGCTGCTCTGTCTTGTGTGATAACGGAACAAAGTGGACAGGTGTAAAATAGCATCCGCAATAGCCTGTTCATCGGAAAGTACAGCCATCATTCGGATGGCATCCAGGGTATTATATAGGAAGTGCGGATTGATCTGACTCTGTAGCATTTGATATTCCGCAGCATTTTCACGTACCTGTGCCTCTGACACGTCCTGGATCAGTCCGTCCAATTTGTCCATCAGGTTGTTAAAACCACGGTTAAGATCACCGAATTCGTCTGAGCGGCCTTCCGGCACCCGGATCGTCAGATCTCCTTCGGAAACGCTTTTCATCGCTTTTTGCAGTGTGATCACAGGCTTGGTAAAAGAGCCGGAGACCGCATAGGTCACAAGGGCAATGATCAGCATACACACGATGCAGAGCCAGAGGAAGGTCAGGATCATATTCCGGGCATTGGCGGTTATCTTACTGTATGGGATCAGTGTGTACGCAGTCCAATTGGTATCGGAGAGCGGGCTGTTTACAAGCATATATGCACCGTCTTCCGTCTCGATGCGGCTCTTTGCTTCACCGCTCTTAAGGTTGTCCTTAAGCTGCGCGAGCATACACTCCTGACGGGAACTGTCTTCTTCCGTCGTGTAAGCCAGCTGCCCCGTCTGATCCAGAATATAGATGTTCATCTCCGGATCCAATTCCACGAAGGAACAGAATTCTTCGAATTTCTCCACCGGGCACTCCGCAATGATATATCCGGTATAGCCGGAAGAATCCAGATAGCGGCATCCAATGGTAAACACATTCTTAGACATAGCCCCGGCATAGCGGCTTTCCTTGATGGGAAGCACCACAGTATCGCCGGTAGAATTGCGCAGGGGCGCATAATATTCGCTGTCTATGTCTTCCAGAAAGGTATCCCGGTTTCGTTCCACACAGGATACGGAATCTCCGCTCAGTGTGATCACGGTCAGAGCATAGATGCTGCTGTTGGTATCTGCCAACTGCTTTAAGGCTGAGTACGCGTTATCCTTCAGAAAGTGGATATCCGGCTCCAGCCCGATGGTGACAATGATTTCATTGCGCAGAAGTTGAGGGATAGCCAATGAATTGTCCACACTGCGCAGTGTCTGATCTGTGCGGAAGATATATTCTGAGAAAACCGTCCCGATCTGATTCGTCATCTGCTGATAGGTCTTGTAGTTTTCCTGTTCCAATTTTCTGCTGCTGGAGAGGGACACCAGGATTCCGTACAGCATGACCGGAACCAGTACAGCACTTAAAAAAATGCACAGCAAACGCGAACGCACGCTGGAGGTTAGGATCTTCTTTCTCTGATGTTTCATGGCTTGCTCCCTTCGTTGATGTCATGGCAGAAAATCTACCCAATTATTATACTATAAAACCGGATGGAATTTTTAAAAAAATGGTATCTTTTCTTGACTTCTTTGAAAGGTTTGTGAAAAATCACTAATTTTAGGATGCGCATTTTCCATAAAAGAATGTATTATGCAAAAAAAGTAACCTTGGAAGTCAAAAATGTACGCCGACAAAACGAAACAGAGGGAGTAAAATAAACATACATATTGATGGAAAATGCAATTGAAGGAGGATACGATCATGAAAAGGAAAATGGTACAACGTCTGATGGCACTGGGACTTGCATCTGCTATGGTAGTCGGAATGGTTGGGTGCGGGGATTCCAAGGGAAAAGAGAACAATACAGATACAGGAAAAGTGGACTGGGAGTTCACCAGCGAAGAGAAGAAGCTGGAAGGGGAATTCGAGCTGCAGATCTTCGTAGGCGGTTACGGAAGTGAATGCTGGGAATATGCGATCGAGAAGTTCCAGGAGGAGAATCCGGATCTTGAGATCACTGCACATCTGGATGCCAATGTCAATACACAGATGAAGACCAGATGGGCCAAGGATAATCCGCCGGATTTCGTATTCTTAGACGGAACCGACCTTCCTGCCGAAACATGGATGGCGGAAGGAAAGCTCATGGACCTCAGCGAGATCTATAATAAAGGAAATGTTTACGGCACGGATGTCCTTATCAAGGACAAGATCCGGGAGGGGCTGGTCGATACCTACAAGGATACGACGGCAGTCTATAAGATGCCCTTCCTGCTCTCCACCTACGGAATGTGGTATGACGAGACCTTATTTACCCAGAAGAGCTGGCAGGTGCCGAAGAACTATGAAGAATTAAAGACCTTCTGTGAAGCGTCCAAGGGTGCGGGGATCAACCCCATCATTTACACCGGTCAGTATTCCGGTTATCTGGTATGGGGACTTCTGATGCCGGCGGTGGCTTCGGAAGCGCTGGCGAGCAACGATCTGGATTATTTCTACGATGTTGCAAATGCAGCAAATGAAGAAGTGTTTGCAGATCAGAGATTTGTGAGATGCTTAGAAAAGCTGGAGGAGCTTGCCAAGGCGGGATACTTCGACAAGAGCGGTCTTTCCATGAAC
>CAKSAI010000049.1 GCA_934434905.1 uncultured Lachnospiraceae bacterium
TCCTACTGGGGGAGGTCAGTCGAAAGTTGACGGGGAGAAAATGCAGCTGTATATAGGCAATTTCAACCAGGGCTTCGGTGAGGAGTGGCTCAAGAATGCCGCGGCAAGGTTCAGCGAGCTGAAGAAGGATAAGAAGTATTCTGACGAGACTACCGGAGTGCAGATTATCATTGATGACGCCACCATTGGTGAGGAACTGATCGGAAGCATGGCTACCCGTCGGTATGAGATTCTGTTTAATGAGAGTATCGATTACTATTCCTGGGTGCAGCGTGGGCTTGTCCGCGACATGACAGATATCGTGGAAGGAGACCTGGGCGAATATGGAGAGGTGGGTAAGACGATTTTAAGTAAGATGTATCCGTCGGCACAGGAGAATTATAAATATACGGATGGCAAGTATTATGCAATTCCGTTTTATGAGACGACAATGGGTATCATTTATGATATGGACGTATTTGAAGCGAACAATTTGTATATGGACAAGAATGGTCAGTTTACCTTGTCCTCTAATACGGATCCCAATGCTTCCGCAGGACCGGACGGAGACGCCTCTACTACCGTAGATAATGGGCTTCCCGCTACATTCAGCGAATTTTATGCAATGTGTGATGCCATGAAGATACGCGGCGTTCAGCCCTTTACCTGGACCGGAAAGACGCCGCTTTATCTGACAAGATTCTTGCAGTCTATGGCTGCTTATCTGGATGGTTTTGAAGAGAGCAGAGCCTATTATGATTTGTCTGGCAATGCCGATAATCTGGTGGAGCGCTTTGACGGAGATCAACCGGTCTATATGTCAGATACGCAGATCAATGGTGACAATGCATATCTGATGTATCAGACGGCGGGAAAGTATTATGCCTTATCTTTCCTGGAAAGTATTCTGAATAATGGATATCATAATGAATCCAAACTAAATTCCAACGCCTATGGACATCGGGAAGCACAGGATGATTTTGTGACTAACAATACCACAATGGCCAGCAATTCTTTGAAGAAGGATGTGGCTATGCTGATCGATGGAACCTGGTTTATGAATGAAGCATTGGGTACTTTTGAAGATTTGTCCAAGCAGGATTATTTCGCGGGGACAGCAGAGCGGAAATTCGGCTTGATGCCGCTGCCGCACCCGGATGGATGGGAGAATGCAAAATATCTGTATCTTGACACCAATCGGGCGGCCTGTATGGTATCGGCACGGACGGATGACAGTAAGATGGAACTGGTGAAGGAGTTCATCCAGTTCCTGCATACGGATGAAGAGTTGATCGCATTTACTGAGACTACCAGCACATTGCGGGCATACGAGTATCTTTCCGGCTATAATCCGGAGGAAGGAAAAGCGACGCCGTATTGTAAGCAGCTGATCGCACTGAAGCAGTATATCGGAGACCAGGTGGTATATCCAATGTCTTCCAATGAGAAGGCTTCCAACAATATCAGCAAGTTGTATGGAAATGGGCCGCTGTGCTTTAGTTCAAAGGTTGGGGATACGGTTTATGACACTCCGCTCACGGCGCTTTCAGGAAGCAGTAAAGTCAGTGCGAAGGATTATTTCTTAGGGCTGGGAACCTTTCACTCCAGAGAGTGGTGGAATGAGAATATCAAATAGTCAGGGGAAGATTGTATGCGGCTAAAAAGTAATCTGAAAAAGAATTGGCGCGATTATGTGTTTTATTTCTTAATTGTTGCAATTCCGGTGATTCAGTTCTGCATCATGTATGTAGCAGTGAACGTCAATTCTGTTTTGATGTCATTTCAGGAATACGATAAGACGAACAATGTATTTGTCTGGAACGGCCTGGAGAATTATAAACGGTTCTTTCGTGAGATGGTTACGGATTCGGCCTGGAGAACGATGTTGAAGAATTCCACAATCTCGTTTCTTGTGTCACAGTTTATTACGAAAACATTGGCGGTATTGTTCGCTTACTATATGTTTAAAAAGCATTTTGGCTCTAAGATATTCCGGATTGTTTTGTTTATTCCGTCTATCATATCCAGCATTATTACGGTGTCTGTGTTTACGCAGTTTGTGGATGGAGCGATGCCGGCGTTTGTGGAGCGGCTGGTGGGGCATGCCGTGATGGGAGGTCTGGCCAATGATAAGACAACCTTCTTCTACATACTGTTTTACAATGTCTGGATTGCCTTTGGACCATCGCTGCTGATCTATTCCAGTACCATGAGCGACATCTCGCCGTCTGTCATTGAGGCGGCGCAGATGGACGGGGTATCACCCTGGCAGGAATTTATCCACATAGTGTTTCCGGGTATCTGGCCGACCTATGTGGTATTTACCGTGGCTACCATAGCAGTATATTTCAGCAATTCTCTGAATCTGTATGCCTTCTATGGAAGCTGGGCGGACAACAAGCTGTATACCTTCGGCTACTATCTGTTCCGGAATGTGGAGATTAATAAGTCCTCCATGGAAGTGTATCCCTACATGAGCGCCATCGGTGTATGCTTTACAGTGGTGCTTGTTCCGGTGGTGCTTCTGATACGGAAATTGATGCTGAAGCTTGGACCTGGACAGGATTGAGAGGTGACATGATGAAAAAGATGAAAAGCAGGCATACCAGCAGGGCGAAGGTAAGTCCCTTTAATGTGACCTTATTTATTGGGCTGTTGCTGCTGGCATTATCCCTGGTAGTGCCGTTTTTATGGGGCGCTATGACGTCACTGAAGACGCGTCTGGATTATAATGCAGAGCCATTGGCGCTTCCGGCCGTCCTAAACTGGCAGAACTACAAGGATGCATTTTCGGAATTTAAGGTTACCGTGGAGTACGGCTTAGGTACGCGTACCTATAACATGCTGGGGATGGCCATCAATTCGGTCATCTATTCCCTGGGAGGTGCATTGGTGCAGGCTTTTGCCTGTGCGCTGGTTGCTTATGCGGTGGCTCATTTCCCCAAGTATAAGTGCTCAAAGCTCCTATATGGGATTGTGATTGTCTTCATGGTTCTTCCCATTGTGGGATCGCTGCCCAGCGAGCTGCGTATTCTGAAGTCATTGGGAATGTATAATACCATGCTGGGGCTGATGTTTATGAAGGCAAACTTTCTGGGGACATATTTCCTGGTCTTTCACGCATTCTTCACAGCAATACCGGGCGCTTATTTTGAGGCAGCTAAGCTGGACGGAGCAGGTAATTTTTCTATTTTAAGGCGCATTGTGCTGCCTATGTCCAAAAGTATGCTTTTTACGGTGACACTGCTGAACTTTCTGGGCAACTGGAATGATTACAATGTTTCACTGGTATATGCGCCATCGTATCCGACACTGGCTTATGGATTGTATAAATTTAATCTGTCGAATAATCCGATTATCAATTCGGTTCCTCATAAGATGGCCGGTGCAATGATGCTGTTCATACCGATTCTTATTATATTTTGCATATTTGCGGATAAGTTGATCAACAGCAATCTTACTATGGGAGGTGTAAAGGAGTAATGGGAAAGTTTTGTAATGGAAAGAGACGGATCAGTCTGATGATATGCTGTGTAGTGTTCGCTGCTTCCATATGCTTCAGCGCTGCGTACCATGCGCTGGCTCAAGGCGGTCTTCCAGAGAGAACGACGTCGCTTGACACCTGGTCTGTGAACTCGGATGAGAGCCGCGTTTGGTATGGAGAGCGAACCAAAGCCTACAGTATAGGACATATGCAGCAGCCCTTTGACAAAGACAATCTGATGATGGAGAATGTGACGATCAACGGACTGCACGTGTCTCTGGCTCCACAGGATGTTTTTACCTATAACAAGGTCATCGATCTGAATGCGTTGGATGAAAATACGCCTGTATTTAATTTTGGAGTTATGCCGGATGACGGACAGCGGGATGCGCAGTTTATTTACTTTCAGCTTACGGATGCCTATGATCCGACCATCACCATGTCTATTCGGATTTCCAGCGGACTGACAAATCCGGAATCTTTGGTGTGGGCAAATTCCTGGACAATCTATTCTTATCTGATGGCGAAGACAGGAAAGCAGATTTATGCGGGATATGGGAACGGGACCGTAGAGTTGGGGGTCAATAATCATATTTATGGCAGTATCGCAAAGTTCGGATTGTACGGCAATCGAAGCGGCAACAAAATGGGAACGGAGTATCTTGCTGTCTACTATGACAGTGAGGAAAAACAACTGTATGAACAGTCGATCAATGGTCGGGTTCTCATTTGTGATTTTGATGACTCCGCTTTTTTCAGCACGCCTTTTTCAGGATTTACCACAGGAGAAGTGATTCTCTCCATGTATGCAACGAACTATTATACGCCTTCTTTTAATGTTTACTTTAATGAGATTGCAGGTGAAACGGAGTTTGGAGAAACCTTTAATGACTATGCGGGACTCCGTATTTGTATGGAACTGCCGGAGGAGAAATATAATGGACTGGTAGGTTATGCGTACCCAATCTACCCAGTCAGGGTTCTGGACGCCTATGGTAAAGAAACGGAGCTTGTCACAGAAGTAATCTTTGGCGACGGCAGTAGCAGCGCCTACAATGTCCCGGTGAAGGATGGGACATTCACGCCGGAGCATGAGGGCTTGTACACGATTCGTTATACTGCCTCCAATGAATTGGGAGTGACTGCTACAGAGACAGTAGAGGTTCTGGTAAGGGCGGCGGATTACAACAATGTGGAGTTGGGCGTACTTACCGATGAGAAACGGTATGTGGGAGAGCGGATCAAGCTTCGGCAGCCGGAAGTGAAGGGCGGAATAGGTCAGACAGAAGTAAGCGTATCTGTAACCCTTGATGAAGAAGAGATAGAGGTGAAGGATGGTACCTTTCGTCCGGTGAAGGCCGGAGATTATCAGATCTCCTATACGGCACATGATTACTTTGGACGGAGCACCAAGTGCAGTTATATTGTGAAAGCCACGGTGTCTGACGTGCCGGTTATTGATGAAGATACCCTTGTGCTTCCACGGTATTTCATCAAGGGGGAATCCTATACACTGCCATCAGTCTATGCGTATGACTATGCGGATAAAGGCGCCAAGAAGGATTGCAGGCTGTCTGTTTTGGGAGGTTCTCTGAGCGAAAAGCTTTTTATACCGGACGCTGATGCAGTAGAGATTACATATATTGTAGAGAAGAATGGAAAAAAGAGCGAAGTAAAAGCGGAGGTTCCGGTGATAGATGTGTCTGGCGCTGAGGCGGGGAGTATTGATATTGCAAAATATTTTGTAAATGAGAATCTTCAGACGGTGAGCACAGAAGAGACTATAACCTTTGAACGTGTGGAAAACCAGAAGGAGGCAAGTCTTTCTTTTCTTAACAAGTTTGTGGCAGGAGGGTTTTATTGCACGCTTCAGTTTCCAGCCAATACGGAAGTGGGGATGCAGGCAGCGCTGGTGCTTTCCGACAGTGTCAACGGAAAAAAGTTGGAGCTTGTTTTTACCAGAGAAGAGAATGGCGTGAGCTTGTCTTACCAGGGAAAAGAAGAATATCTCTATGATATTTCAGAGAGGATTATGCTTGCCTATAACAAGTTTTATAATCGGATTGAGACTATGGATACAATCGGCTTCGAGTTGGAGGATTTTGTTGGATTTGAGTCCGGATATTTGTATTTTGATATGGTTTTCCGGGCGGCAGATAAGCACTCGGCTGTCATGATTTATAACCTGTCCGGACAAAGTATTAATAATATTGGATATGACAATATTAAACCGGATGTGGCCTCAGCAGAGAATTACTCCTTTCATACACAGTTGGATGATACGATTATGATTTACCCGGCTAACGCCGCAGACGCGCTTAATCCGAATACGGTGGCGACAGTAACGGTCATGAGGCCATCAGGGAAGGCTGCCTCTGCCGCGGATGGAACCATCCTGGAAAATGTGTCTGCGGATAAGACTTATGAAGTAAAGGCGGATGAATATGGATACTATATCATAATTTACAATGCCGTGTCAGGCGGGCAGAATAACCGTGCAAATTATAGTATTTTGGTGGAGGATACGCAGGCACCGAAGATTGAAGTGAAGGGAAGCGTGCCAAAGGAACTGGAGAAAGGGAAGGAGCTTGTTATACCAGAGGCGAAGCTGTCAGACAATGTGGATTCTTCAGAGACAGTTGTATGTCTGTGTATGGTAGAGAAAGTATCCACGCACAGAATCGATGTATACAGTCCGGGAGAACGTGTGATATTTGACACTGCGGGAATCTACAGGCTGACTTATGTGGCTACAGATTCTGCGGGAAACACAACGATGCAGGAATACAGCATTTTCGTGCCGTGACAGGAGGTATCAATGAAGAATAGGAATAAGAGAACGTATACCGCTTGCCTTGCAATGGTCTTGTGTGTGGCCGTGTGTGTAACTGGCTGTGAACATAAGTCTGCACAGGACAGCGAAAAAGGAATCGATCCTATGGATCGAATTGAACTGGGGACCGAGAACCCGAATCTGATTCCGGATGAGCAGGAATATACGGAGTATGTTTTTTCTGATAAAGGAATGACAGATTATATGATAGTTTTACCGGAAAATTATGGTGAGAATATTGCTTTGGCAGTCAAGGAACTGCAGGATCGTTTCCGGGAAGCCACTGGCGGAGAGTTGAGCAGTGTAAGTGAGACAATGCTTACTGATGCGGGGAGTGGGAAGTATCTGTTTCTGGGGGATACAAGGTTTCTGCTTTCGGATATCGACAAGACGGAAGACACCCTGGGCTGTAGCGGTTACGCTATCCAGACAGTAGACGACGATGTCTTTATTGCAGGAGCCACAGAGACAGGAACGCTCAACGGCGTCTACGAGTTTTTAAAACGCACCTTTAACTACCGTTTTTATGCCCCGGAAGTATGGCAGATTAATAATTATGAGGATGAGACCGTCTATCTTCCGATATTGTCAGTGAGCGTGCGCCCGGATGTTGATATGCCCTCTCTTAGAATAGAGTCAGTGGAAAATGCGCTTACCACAAGAAGAAGGTATCGTCTGTATACCATGACAGAGCTTTTAATGCCTGTGAACGGAGCGTCTTATCATGTGGCTACCGCAATTCTGCCGCCGGAGGGAGAAAGAAAATGGCTGGAGAGCCATCCGGAGTGGTATGCAACGATTGGGCAGGAATGCGGGAAAGATCAGGTTATCCGGGATAAATACGGCGATGTTGCGCAGCTGTGCTATAACGCCCATGGAGATGCTCAGTCTTATGAATTGATGCTGGAGGAGCAGTTCAGGGTAATGATATCTTCCATTCGAGCGGCTGATGCAGATCCAAAACAACTGCATTATCTGTGGTACACGCAGATGGACAACCGGGAGTGGTGCGGCTGTGATGCATGTAAAAAAGACAGGGAAATGTATGGTTCCCCAGCGGGATCTTATATCAAGATGGCAAACCGTCTTGCGAAAATGCTGGAAGAATGGATTGAAGAAGAGGGGATTGGAAGGAGGGTCAATCTTGTAATCTATGCCTATTTGATCACGTTCGCTGCCCCCACGTATGTGGATGACGATATTATGCTGGCAGACAATATAGCGCTGTATTATGCGCCGATCGAGGCTACCTTTGTCTATGACCTGGAGGACGATCTGAACAAATATTACTATGATAATATGGTGAACTGGTCAAAGGTTATGGGCGATGGCGGATTACTGTTCTGGGCTTACAATGCAGTTTATTGTAATGATTATCTGGTTCCTTATTATGGCTTTGACGCGTATCAGCCGAATATTGAAATATTAAAAAGATTTAATGTGAAGCTTTTGTATTCACAGAATGATTTTGAGAATCTGGTAGTGCCTGACTGGGGATTTTTAATGAATTTTCTTCAGGCCGAACTGATGTGGGACAGCAGTCAGGATGTGGAGCGGCTGATTGACGATTATTTTACCGTATATTTCAGAGAAGCCGCCACACCGATGCGGAAGTATTTTACCAATTACTGTAACTGGTATAATTATGCAGCGAAAAAGAATGATTTTACGGGCGCAGGTACTACGGCAGGTAAGAATACGATGAATGCAGATTTCTTTCCGTTCGCACAGCTTCAGAGCTGGCTGGGCTGCATTGACGACGCGTATAAGGCTGTTGAGAAATACCGGGAGAGCGATGAAGACCTGTATGAGAAGCTGAGGGACAGAATATGCCTGGAATCTATTACGCCGCGCTATTTGCTGCTGGAGATTCACAAGGGAAGTTATGACGTGCAGGAGTATGCCGGGATGGAAACGGATTGGGAGAACGATGTAGCCCGTCTTGGGATTACCTCGCGAGGGGAAGGAGGCCAAAGATGGTACTGACGAGAGTAAGACATGCGGCAGCTTCCGGTTTGCTGCTTACTTTGGCAGTGTGTACATTGCTGGTATCTGGCGGCTGTACATCAGAGAAGGGGCAGGACGAGATCAAGGCCGATGTAAAAGAGAATACGGATTATCCCAGAATGTCAGTTGGAGCGGAAAGTATCCGGATTCCGCTGGAGCAGGAATATACGCTGGAACCAGTGATGGAGTATGCTGGCAGGAGGGTCATTGCCACGTATGCCTTTTTTTCGGACGGCGATTGTGTTTCTCTGAAGGGAGGTACGCTGCGCGGTGTGAAGGAAGGAACATGTATCATAACGGTAAAGGGGTACTATGCAGAGGAACTGTTAGAGCAGACGGTGCGTGTGGAGGTGGTTGCAGGAGATTATTTCTATGCAGCAGAGCGGGAGATCACCCTCTATAGCTCGGATTTGTTTGGTCAAGGGCTTGTCACAGAATACACGGTATTCAGTTATTCCAGCACAACAGCTTCCCCGGTGCTTACCAGCAGTGATCCGCAGGTGGCAGCGGTGGATGGCAGCGTGATCAAAGGGGTAAGCGCCGGAACGGCCACTGTGACCTTAGCGCAGGGAGAGAAAAAAGATCAGATTCAGGTGACGGTCTTAAAGCCTCAGGCAAGGGTATCCGCAGTCGCTGACCTGGAGCGTGCAAATGCGGTTTCTGTGATAAGTATGGGCGAATACGCAGCTTATTTTGCAGGCCTGACGTCAGAGGACCTGCATGTAACCCAGGGGGAGAGGGCTATTGCGGTCAAAGGATTTTCTGGAGGAAAGCTTTCGGTGAGCTCCGGGGACATCGATCTGGGGCCACAGACGCTTCTGGTGACTACGGATCGTTTTATTCTGGAATATCCGGTTGTCATGGCTACCATGATCGTGGATAATGCGGATGAGTTCATGCAGATTAAGCAGAAGTATTATCAGGGGGGAGAGCTGGCACCCTTTGGAGAAACGCCGGACAAATACAGGGACGGCTATTTTATACTGAATACAGATATTGATATGGGCGGGCGCGTTTTCGCTGTGGATCCACGCAATGTGAACACAGAAATCTGGCAGAACGGCGGAGAGACCTCCTATCGCGGTCAGGTGGGATGGTACGGCGTCTTGGATGGGCGTGGCCATGTGGTGAGGAATATTGTGTCCGGACAGCGCGGATTCTTTGGAAATCTGGAGAAAGAAAGCGTTATTAAGAATGTTGCATTTGTAGGAAGTCAGGCAGATGCAGGCGGAACCGCATATGGGAGCTGCGGACTGTTGGCGGACGTTATCGTAGGAAAGGTTGACAATGTACTGGTGGTACTTGACCGCATTCCGGTTGCTGATGTGAAAACAGGAAAGGAGCTGGGAGGAAAAGCCGGGATTTGCAAACGGCTGTATGGCGAGATCTCCAACAGTGTAGTGGTGATCACATCCGGGCAGAAGCTCACGGGAAAAGGAGCGAATCCGGCCGTGATTGTCAACAGTATTCAGGGAAATCCGGTAGATTCGGTGCCGAAAGGGTGCCTGACGAATACCTATGGCTTGTCCAGTGGTAATCTTTTGGCGGTGATCAGCGAAACGGCGGAAAAAGCCAATGAGAAGTATGCAGGCAATGTAAGCCATTCCTTTGCGGAACTGAAAACTGCGGTGAAGAGAGGCTTCTCGGAGGACTGGAGATTTGGAGATGACTTTTTGTCCTTCGGTTCCTGTGTAGTGAAAACGATTCAGTAAAAGAGAGGTGGGTTGTTTCGATGAAAGAGAAGAAAAAGAAGATACTTTTGTTTTCGGTTCTGGCGTGTGTTCTTGTACTGGCCATTGCGCTTCTGGTCTTCTGGAATCTTCGCAGGCGCACGGTGACCTGGGAGGTGGACGAGAATACATCGGTAGAGTTGGTAAAGGGCAGATGGTCTTCCACCATGAAGGTACAGGAAGGAAAGACCATACGGTTCAAGGTTAATGCCGACCAGTTTTATGAGGTGGAGGCTGTCCTTAAGGGTCAAGATATGATATCAGCTGACGATGGCGTATACGAGGTTACGGTGGATGGAGATACTACAATCTATGTGAATTCCGCCAAAGCCATTGAATCTATAGAACCAGAGCTGAAGGATGGAATCAGCTATTATGCAGGCGATATGGTCAGCGTGGATGACTTGACGGTGACGGCAGCTTATGTAGACGGCACGAAGGAGATTGTGACAGATTATGTTATTTCCTATCAGACAGGAGCAAAGTATCTTGCGCTGGGTGATATCGGATTTACAGTGTCTTACAAGGGAACGT
This sequence comes from uncultured Lachnospiraceae bacterium, assembly GCA_934434905.1. Taxonomy (GTDB): domain Bacteria; phylum Bacillota; class Clostridia; order Lachnospirales; family Lachnospiraceae; genus 14-2. The sequence continues at coordinate 10,568 of CAKSAI010000049.1, forward strand.
CTGCCACGGTAGAATTTGAGAGGGCTGTCCAGGGAAAAGTGACGCTGGATCCTGACGGCGGCGTCATCGATGAACAGTGGCTGGCAGCTATCCGGGAAAATAAAGATGTTCAGAATTATTCGGAGACGGACGGCATTGTGAGCTTTGTGTTTGATGAGATCAGCGACAGCATTACGCTGCCAGCAGGGGAACAGATCCGCAGATTCGGAGAGGAAGCGTGGTGCTTCGTGAGCTGGAAACTGGACGGCCAGTATCAGCAGGTCATTCCGAAGGGACTTGGCGTAAGCGTGTCCTATCAGGCTGACTATGAAGAGATTCTGGTGAATTTAAGCAGAGTAGAATTGATAAAGGAAGATGGCAAGCCGTATCTGACTGCACAGGGAACGCTCAATACGTCAAAAGAGGTATATCTCATGCTCCAGGCGGAGAGCGGCGAGTTTCTAAAAAGCAGCGCTGTCAGCGGTAAGCGTGGGGATAGTTTTGTTCTGAAGCTGCAGCTTGACAGCCTGTGTACGGCTTCTGTAGAGAATGGAAATCTGCTGGCGAAGCCCTTAAGGGTGAAATTCTGTGCAGATTCCGGTGATTTTCGTTCCGAGATGAGTGTGGATCTGGACAGACAGACAAAGGAATGCGTGAATATATCGCAGTCGATTCAGCTTGATATGTCTGTCTACCGCTTCCAGGCGGAGACGGATGGGGCAGGACGAGCGCTGCTTGCTCTGACCTGTGTGGATCTGAACCAATATGAGTATACCTTATCACAGAGGAAGACGGCGGACGGATCCATTGTTCTTACGATTGTCGGAAAAGTATATAACAGCGGTTACTATGGGAAGGCTGTGCTCATCGATGTGTGGTGTGGAAATACTGTGAAAGCGGCAGGCTCTATCGACCATAAGGGAAACTTCACAGTGGATCTGCCTTTTGATAAGATCCCTTGCGGGACGGACGGTTTCTTTCATTATACGGTTATCGAGAGTGTGACGGATGAGACGGTTGTCTATAAGGACGAGGAGTGTAAGGGTAACCTGTTGAATGCAAATTGCCGGAATACGGATATGCAGATTATCAGCCAGGGCGGGATTCAGAATCGGAAAGGGATAAGATTGATAAGCGGTGACAAGTCCAGCTGGTATTATGTGGGATTTGGATATGACAAGGGGCTTATGCTCTGGGGCTATGAACCCATTTCCGCGAAGAAGCTTGGTTTGGAAATAAAGAACAATGCACCGTATCTGGTGCTCAGCGGAGAATTTCAAGCGCCATTGACAAGAAAGACGGCAAAATCAAGACTGGAAGAGAAATATAAGGTAATTCTTCTGCAGTGTCTGCGAGATTGGAACTATCCCAACAATGATGCGCAGGGGAACCGCAGAACCCAGAAGGTGACGGTGGAGACTTACGGTGACGGCAGCTACAAGGTCTATATCGATCTGCCGGTGGATAACCTTATTCCAGGGGATCGCGTGTATGGGCATACTACCCTGGAGGCCAAAGATGATAACTGGACCTTTACCGGGGAGATGGATCGTACAACGGTAAAAATCGGCGATTATACCTATGGATTAATTGAGCTTCAGGAGACGGGCTGCGGCTTCGGCTGGAATATGCCCTGTGTGACGGTGACGGGACCGGAATTTATGTTTACCGGTGCAGCGCTTGTGGAGAAGAATGGCAAGGCAATGCTTAAGATTGACGGAACTTACCAGCACTGCGATACGATAGAGAAGTTCTACGAGATCTTCGCAGCAGCCTCCCATGACTTCCAGAATGCGTCGAATTATAAATATTTTGTCGGAGAAGATAAGATTCTGGAGGCGGCGAACGGAAGCTTTTCGGTCTATCTTGATCTGACGAATTTGCCTGCCGGAGACTGGATGACTCACTATAACGGGAATCTGTCCCTGGAGAAGGCGGAGCACGGTTCATCCATCAGGGTGGGAAATAAGACATATACCATAAAGAATTATCATAACGGTCAGTGGAACCTTGAGAATTTCTATCGCATGGTTACCATTGAGGTACAGGACTTCCGGGAGTATGAATTTACAGGAGCGGAGCTTGCGGTGGTCGGCGGACAGCCCATGCTGAAGCTTACGGGTACCTACGCGAGGTATGGCTCGGACGAAGAGTTTGCGTATGCATTCCGGTATGTTTTTGATATGTACTTCCAAAATATTGCTGGATGGCAGACGCCGGGAAGCAATAACAGCTTAGCCAGTGTGATGGCGTCTCAGGGAGTGTTTGTTGCCCAGATCGATATCTCCAATCTGACTGCGGGTGCGGAGTGGTTCTGTAAGTACCAGCATGACAGGCTTATCCTGCCGGAGGATACGACAGATTCCACCATCACCTGGAATAAGGTCGTCTATACGATGAAAAGGAAAGGGACCTATGTAGGACTTACCATTATAGCAGAAGAAGTGGATCCGCTGGTGGAACGCAGTGTGTCCCTGACTGTGCAAAATGAAAAACCGTACATTGCAGTCGAGGGTACCTATGAGGAGCCGTTGACTCAGGAGACGGCACGAGAAAGGCTGGAGCAACAGTATAAGGTAATCGTATTGCAGAGTCTGAAGGACTGGAGGTATCCAAACGATGACAGCGAGAACAAGCGTCAGTCTCAGAATATCAATATTGAGACGCGTGAGGACGGCAGCTTTACGGTTCTGATTGATCTTCCGGAGGATAAGCTGGTGAACGGCGATGTTCTGTATGGACACACAACCTTGGCAACCAGCGGAGATAACTGGAAGGTTAAGGGTATCATAGAGAAGAATACCGTAATGGCCGGAGATTACATATATACCATGGGCGAGCTGTCCGACGAAGGACAGTCCTGGGGAATGAATATGCCCTGTGTGAAGGTTGCCGAAAATAACAACGGCAGCTTCCGGTTTGCAGAGGCGGAGATGGTCCTTGAGGAAGGACAGCCCATGTTCAGGCTTACCGGTACCTATGAAGGCTATAGTTCAGATGCTTCCTTCGTGCGTGCGATGCAGAAAGCAGAATTTGGTTTCCAGAACTACATGGCCAGCGGATGGCCCTGGGTAGAAGGAACCAGGGTGGACAAGGTTACGGCAGCAGGCGGAACCTTCGCGGCGTATCTGAATGTGTCCCATTTGAATGTCGGCGGAAAGTATCTGATGAAATATAACAGGGATGATTTCAAGCTGGAAGGCGCCAGAGACGATTCTGTTGTTACGGCAAATAATATTCGATACAGGCTGGAAAATAATTCCGGCAAGCATTGGGGTGTTGTCACCGTCGTAGTTGAGGACGTGGAGCCCATTGTGGAGGAAGTGGCGGATATCACGCTTGTGGAGGGAGCACCTTATATTACAGTAAGCGGTACCTTCGACAAAGCACTCAGCCAGGAAGAAGCACAGGCGAAGCTGGAAGAGAAGTATCAGGTGCTAGTGCTGCAGAGTACTAAGGACTGGAGATATCCCAATGATAAAAACGGGGAACGTAGGTCGCAGAGTATCACGGTGGAGACAAAGGAGGATGGAAGCTTTATCGTACGCGTGGATCTGCCGATGGATAAGCTGGTTCCCGGGGATATCCTGTATGGTCACACAACCCTTGCTGCCAGCGGAGATAACTGGGTCTTTGGTGGTGAGATACGGAATACAGCAGTGAGTGTTGGAGAGATGACATACACCATACTGGATCTGGCCGAGGCGGGTGTGAGCTGGGGCAAAGGTATGCCTGGTGTGAAGGTAAGCCAGAAAACCAGAATAGAACTGCCGGGTACCCCGGATTTTGAGTTGGCGTCATTTGTGTACAGCGGAGTCGCCGAGGCAGGCGAAGCTTATATCGATGGTAAGAGGAACAGCGGGTTTGTATTTGACCCGGAAAATAAGAGATATATGGCAGCGGAGAATGCTCTGAAGGATGTGGCGCTGGGCCAGGAGCATGAGCTGATCATAGAGACGGAGGACAAGATTTACATTCAGAAGTTTTGGATGGTAACCATGGTTATCGATAACCTGGAGGAGTTTAAGCAGATTCAGACAAAGTACTTCCAGGGAACCTACGAGGGGCACAAGTACACCTTTACGGACGCCAATAAGACAGCGCAGTACCGGGATGGCTACTTCGTGCTGGGAAGCGATATCAACGCAGACGGCGATCGGTTTGAATTCACCATGTCGCC
>CAKSAI010000050.1 GCA_934434905.1 uncultured Lachnospiraceae bacterium
GGCATATGATCCCTTATCAGAATCTGACAAGGGTAGAGTGATGGGGTATGAAGACCAGCAGTAACCTTCCGCGCATCGCCGCAAGCGCACATAAAATAAACCCGGGGCTTCAAGTTTCAAGGCCCCGGGCACTCTTCTTCTAATTCATAAATCGTCTGTCAAAAAGAGTTTTACACGCTACAGTTCAATATAACAAGAACACCACTTCCCGGTTTTAATGACACCTCGCACCTTGTCCCCTGTATCGTTTCTTGAATTTCCGATGAAATCATTTGTATAACACAAGCTTTTTCAAACTCCATGGCAAAACTCTGACTGTATTTCACATCATTATTTACCACATAATATGCTTCCTGCTCTCCATATGAGAAGCATCCGGCAATAATGCCGTACTGATTATCCGAATTTGCCAGAATGACGTTTTTTAAAGAACCATAATTTTCACTTGCATTTGGAAGATTCAATGCCGCATAATACCCTTTTGCCACCATATGCTTTAAGTCCATCTGAAGCAGATATGAACCGACCTCATATATTTGTTTATTGATTGATTGAACGCAGCCATACCATTGCCCTTTCTTCCCATCGGCACGTATCATACCATTTCTGTCAAAATCCATCTCCCCATCTGGGGCAAATGCGAAGAAATATGGTTGCATCGGAAAATATTGAATTCCTTTCGCACCACAAGCCAGAGATGTATTTACATTCCACTGCACTTCCGCCGATGTAGGATAATACTTGACCGTCTCCACTGCCTTGGCAGCATCATTCCATTGACCGCCCACCTGTATATGTACCCAGTAAGGAATGTCATATTTCTGAGCATACAGATTCATAATCTCCAGATTCTCAAAATAAGCTTTTGAAGTTTCCACAGAATGTTCATCAAAAATGTAATAATCTTCTGAGAGCATTTTAGGAGAACAGTTGCTGCAATATTCATCCACATAAACTTCAAAATGGTCTCTGTCAAGCCAAATCGTATTATTCCCCAATCCAATCCAGTTCGGATGAAATGCATACAGATTGATATAGCCATTGATACCGTTCATAGCATTGAGTTTCTGCATCAAATCATAATAATCCGGAAGCCTTCTGCTCTGATCTCCATAAGAGGCAGAACCCGGTTCGTCACACACCTTAATACCACGAAACGACTTAAAATGGCTGTATTCCTGCATTCTTTTCACGATGGCTTCCGTATCCATGCCGGATGCAAGCCCGGAATCTGTCACATACATCCCTATTCCATATTTTTCTGCAAGTTCCAGAGAGCGAATAACCGCTCCCGGATTCTTTGCATAATCATTTTCACAATAGGATATCAGATTGATGCCACTTTCTCTGATCAATTGATAACACTCATCCGTCAGATAATTTGGCAGTTTCCACCCCTTGGGACTGGTATAATCACATTCATGAGGTCCATAGAAGCCTATTACCGGCATATGCCCATCAATGCTTAACATACTTTTTTGCTTCATATACATCTCCTCCTATTTTTTCTTTTTTTAACAAACAAGATCAACCAAATGATAATACCTGCAAGGCAGATACTTCCTATTGCTGCCAGAATGACATATCTAAGTTTCTCAGACTGATGTATTGTTGAGTCGCCGCCTGGTTTTTCAACTTCCATTGCTTTTCTTGTCATATCTAAGTGATAGTCTGCTGTCTCATATTCTTGTGTCACGCCAAGCGGTTCCCCTACCACAGGATCTTTTCCTGTAGATGCAAACTGCTCCTTAAAATTATCATCTAATCCAAAAATATCTAACGAAATTGTATTATTCAATTCTACAGATTTGATTGCAATGTCGGTATTGGCATCAAAACAGTAGATGCTCAGATAAGAGCCCATATTTTTTCTATAGTTCATAAGAACAATATATTCATTTTTATACAATACATCATTAAACCAGAAGCCAAGCTGTACATCATCCTTCTTTCCGTCGCCATCTCCATCTACAAACTGCGTACTTATCTTGAGATCCAGCCATTTTCCCACCAGTTGACACCCCGCATCATACGGGTTTAAGATGTAACTATACTGTTTTTCCGGTGCATCTCCCTCTGCATCGAGGACATAAATATTACCATCCGACGCGCCCATAATACGAATGCCCGTCCATGGCGAAATCAGTCCTCCAAAACGAAATTCGCAACTTCCCACTTTTGAAAATTTCACCTCTCCATGAAACAGTGTTCCATCTAACGTATTCCCCTCCTCAATGTCGTAATAAGAACCCGTCGCACACAAACGAGATACATCAATATTATCAAACACCGCATCTTCTATCCCAAAGCTGGAGAATGAGATTTCTTTCAAGCCCTTGTCCGGGCGAATCGCCACTTCATTATCATCTCTTACAACCTCAAATTTCAATGGATGACGCTCTGCATCATCCGTACGGGCAAGTAAGAATTTCGTCATCTCGAAGTCTCGTGCAACAACCAATTCGTTATTGTAAAGTACATTATTGAAATATACACCCATCTGCAGGTCATCTTTATTTCCGTCATTGTCTGAATCAATAAATTCAAAACTAATTTTCAAATTAAAGTCCTTCTTGAAGAAATCCACACTTGCCTTGTCTTTTGTGTACACTTGCAATACAGAACCATGTTGCCAGTCCCACAACTCAATCGTGCCATTTGGTCTGCTCTCAAATCCAATGCCGACCCAGCCGTCAGAAGTGCCGCCAAAACGAATATAGGTAGCATCACCCGGGCTATCCGTCACCATATTAACATTTACGTTAAAGATAGTTCTGTCATAACTGCTTACCGTAGTCAGTTCTCCCACGATTACATCGCCGCTAGTCAGTGTACCTGACCGAATTGTTCCGCCAAAATCATCCAAAGTAATCACCGTAAAATCCGTTGGTGGCTGGATCGGTTCTGTCGGCGGTACATCAGGCTGCGTTTTTACCAGGGTTATGTTCCCGCTTCCTCTGCCATAAAGACCGAGTGCACTTCCTGCTGCAGTACCTTCGTTTGCTTCTAACGTAAACGTATCTACATATTTATCGTTTACCCAGATGCCAAATGTATATTTGCTTCCGTCAATTTTCGTGCTTATCTTCAGACCAAACTGATTGCCTGCAAATGAAGTCAGACCATAGTCCGCCGCTGCCAGAACTTTTTCGTATTTCGTAGCAAAAGTTGAGCTTTCGATTACAAGGTTTCCCCACATGTCTGCACAAAGCAATAATCCGCTCCAGCCTGTTCCCGCATATCGGATGTCCGTATTTGCCCCCATGACAATCTCTCCGCTAAGTAAGGTCTTATTCAGACTCTTACCATATGTGCCTTTTGCTCCATCCGGACTTGGGTTGATATATTCCTGATAGTTCAGGCCCTCAAAATCGGTCCAGTGAAGTTCTGTAAAATCGGTCGGCACTTCCTCTGTCGGCGGTACATCGGACTGCGTTTCTACCAGGGTTATGTTCCCGCTTCCTCTGCCATAAAGACCGAGTGCACTTCCTGCCGCAGTACCTTCGTTTGCTTCTAATGTAAACGTATCTACATATTTATCGTTTACCCAGATACCAAATGTATATTTGCTTCCGTCAATTTTCGTGCTTATCTTCAGACTAAACTGATTGCCTGCAAATGAAGTCAGACCATAGTCCGCCGCCGCCAAAACTTTTTCGTATTTCGTAGCAAAAGTGGAGCTGTCGATTACAAGATTTCCCCACATATCTGCACAAAGCAATAATCCGCTCCAGCCTGTTCCCGCATATCGGATGTCCGTATTTGCCCCCATGACAATCTCTCCGCTAAGTAAGGTCTTATTCAGACTCTTACCATATGTGCCTTTTGCTCCATCCGGACTTGGGTTGATATATTCCTGATAGTTCAGGCCCTCAAAATCGGTCCAGTGAAGTTCTGTAAAATCAGTCGGCAAAGATGGCTCCGTGCTGCCGACAGCAGCCTTAGCAGGTACGCCAGCCAATATCGCACTTACACAGATTGCAATCGCACATAGGAGAGAAATCGTTTTTTTCCATAAATTTTTCCTATTTATCATTTTGTCCTCTCTTTCTACTTCAGCACAACCAATGCTCCTTCTCCGGCAGGAACATTTAATGTCATCGACTGGCTCTGCTGTTCAGACGTGTTCGTCCCAATCGTGACATTTGCCACAACATCACTGCTAAAGTTCAAAGTAATTGTTGCCTGAGACGTTACATCATAATTCACTACATAGAGTGCCGTTTTCCCGTTATAATCAAAACAACCTACAACCGCACCATAAGTTGTCTGCGTGGTAGAAACGCTGCTTAATTCTTTATAAGAGTTTTTCACCAAATTGCTATCTCCCTTATCATTCAGCGATGATGTAATATTCGTTGCAGCATATCCGCATACCGGAATCACTGCTTCATTGACCGCATTCATCAAAACCTCATCAACCACTGCAATATGGTCATTTACCTCTTTCGCATAATTATACCACTTGGTAGTTGTACCGTCTTCCGCAATCAAACCATTTCGCTGATAATCCATAACAGCATTCTTTGTCAATGCAAAGTAATGCGGCTGAAGAAGCGGAAAATAAGTAATTCCTTTTGCTCCAAATGCAAGTGCCGTGCTTACCTGCCACTTAAATTCGCCTTCGGTCGGAGTATTATTAGTCGTCGTGCTCATAGGCTCCATGTCGTCATTCCAATTAGCACCCGCCTGCAGAACGAACCAGAATGGGATATTGGCAGCATTCGCAGCATTACGAACCAGAACCATATTTTTTATATAATACTCACTCTCTGCCACCGTTTTCTTACCGTCAGTCACCTTGTCCACGAACCAGGTTCCGTCTTTATATTTATATTTGTCGGAGCTAAAAAGGTAGTGATCAAAAGAGAGATAGCGCGGCTTTGTACTCTCAATATATTCAGTCAGATAGCCTTGATAATCGCTTTCACTTTCATCATTCAATCGAAGATTACTTTCATAATAAGGTAATAAGTTCACGTACCCCGCAATGTCACTACATCTGTTAGTCACCTTTGCAATTGCCGATAGTTCAGAAATACTTGTATTGCTGCTGCTCTTTGGATAGGATGTCCCCTTAGGTTCATCCGCAAGGAAGAAACCTGCAAAAGATTCATCATTCCTATAGAAATCCAACAGCGACTGCAATTTTTCACTGGAAAGACCGGCAGCAGCGTCCGAAACCCGCCTGTCTCTCACAAAAACAGACAGGTTATTCTTCTGAGCAAGCTGCAAATGCTTACGAATAAGAGCATTGTTGTCTCCCATATAGCTATCATTTATCGCCGTCACTACATTGACACCCACATCAGCAATCAGCTTGTAAATCTCTTCTGTATCTGTCGCCTTAGATGTGTAAGTGTTCCCATCAGAACCTTGCACGCTAAAAGAGGAGGCTGGTCCGTAATAACCAATAATCGGCATAACATCCTCCTTTCCCAGCATAGCTTCAGCTACTGTTTTTTCAAGGCTGAACCCCACCAGTATGCTTCTCATGGAACATACATCGTCTGCATCAACATCGCCATCTCTGTCAATATCTGCTGCTTTCATTCCTGCCTTTGTCATTTCTACACTGATATTTCCCACAATCTTTTTGAGACGTACCAAATCGCGAATATCAATCACGTCATCTACAACAATATTTCCTGTTTCATAAATGCAAATCATCCGGTCAAAGGTAACACCATATTCTACATAGGTAATTTCATAATCTCCCACACGCGAAAGTGCTGTAATGTCCTTGCCGTCGGCGTCTTTTGTGCCATCTGGAACCGTATAAGAACCATCCGTCACATCCCAATAAATCTCCGGCAATGTGACTTGTTCCCCACTGAACGTAATCGCACCTCCGCCGTTTTGAGATACTACTCCCAGATGGGTTCCGAGCTTATCCCCGACAGTATAAGTCATACCGGATATATCCACATAGAAATAGTTGTTATTATAAAGTTTATTGTTAAACCAGAAACCGAGTTTGATAGTAGATACCCCTGTATAAAGCATACTGATTTTCAGGTCATACGTTCCACCCACCAGGTCAACGCCCGACACACTGTCATATAGAACTGTCTCAGTTGGAACCAGCACATTCCAAGAGGGTGTTGTCCCCGAATCAGGGGTATATCCTGAGCGGAAAGTAAGTGTGCCATCATTATTGGAACGAAGTCTGAATCCTTCCCATACGCTTGCCCCTCCAAATCCTAAATCCACGCACCCACTATAGGTAATTTTAGGCACATGCAAAACAACCTTGTCAAATTTTTCTATATCGCCTTTTGCTGCATTACTGATCACTGCCACTTGATTGGAAGCTTGATATATCTTACCCTCAATTCCAAAGGACTTGTACGGCGTGAGCACAGAATACTCATCCCAACTGTCCTGCTCAAAATCCGTTATCGTATCCGCGTCTTCCGGAGCAGCCTTCAATATGATAGACTTATTTAAGCCACTGTAAATACCAATCATAGAACCTGTGGCACTGTTCACACCTGACTTTAATGTGAAATAATCGAAAAGAGAATCATTTATCCATATACCAAAGGTATAGTAATCTCCCCTAATCCGGGTAGTCAGCTTCATATTAAATTCGGCATCTAAGAAAGAATCCAAACCGTACTCTGTCGGATCGATGTCTTTATTATATGAGGTTACAAACGTGGAGTTGTTAACATTTAAAACTCCCTTTCCATTTGCATCCGTCGCGGCGGTAATAAGCAGTCCGGCCCAGCCACCGGTATTTGCATAACGTAAAGTTACACCTTGCTCCACAATCATATTCGCATTCAACATGGTGTTATCAAGAGATGCCGAATAGTTACCTGTGGTTATGCTTTGGGTATCATAGTCTTTATAAGCAAGCCCCGCAAAATCTGTCCATGAAAGTTCTGTCAAATCCGTCGGTACAGACAGATTCGGCTTCACCAAGGTAATGGCACCCGTGTTCGCAGGTCTGTATAACCCCAATGCAGCAGTTGTATCTCCATCGCTCTCTGTTAATGTAAAATAGTCCCCCAACATTTGATTATTTACCCAGATTCCGAAGGTGTAGCTGTTACCGCTTTTTTGTACACTAATTTTTAGATTAAACTGCTGCCCACTAAAAGAGGAAAGTCCATAATCCGCTGCCGCGTAACTGCACACATACGGAGTATCAAAGGTACTACTATTGATCGACAGCTTGTTACCGTCACCGCTTACCCCGATAATAAGCCCGCTCCATCCAAGATTGCTTGACTGACACGCATAACGTATATCCGTCCACTCACTCATAATAACATCGGCATTTAAGAAAGTCTTATCTAAATCTGAGCCATACGTTCCAATCGTTATACCATCTGCTGCATATTGTTGATAGGTAAGTCCTTCGAAATCCCCCCACTGAAGCTCGGTAAATCCTTCCGGCACCTCAACAGGTGTCGCAATCAAGGTTATGTTCCCGCTTCCTCTGCCATAAAGACCGAGTGTACTTCCTGCCGCAGTCCCTTCGTTTGCTTCTAATGTAAGTGTATCTACATATTTATCGTTTACCCAGATGCCGAATGTATAGTTGCTTCCTTCAATTGTCGTGCTTATCTTCAGACTAAACTGATTGCCTGCAAATGAAGTCAGACCATAGTCCGCCGCTGCCAGAACTTTTTCGTATTTCGTAGCAAAAGTTGAGCTTTCAATTACAAGATTTCCCCACATATCTGCACAAAGCAATAATCCACTCCAGCCTGTTCCCGCATATCGGAAGTCTGTATTTGCCGCCATGATAAGCTCTCCGCTAAATAAGGTCTTATTCAGGCTCTTACTATATGTACCTTTCGCTCCATCCGGATTTGGGTTGATATACTCCTTACATACCAACCCTGTAAAATCTCTCCATGTGAGATTTGTATAGTCTGTTGGCATCTCTCCTGATGCACTCACTGCTTTCATACCGTCCCCCTGCCACCACGCGGAGGCAAACAATGTCGTCACAAGCAGCATTACTGCACATATTCCTGATACTAATCTTCTCATCCCTGATTTTCTTCTCATATCCCTGCTCCTTCCTAACAATTATTTCTGGTACAAGACACAACCAAACATCAGTCGAACGTAACCAGCGCACCATGGCCGGCATCCATCGTGAGTGTAAGCTGATTTGTATGCACATGCGACTCTTCTGCGTCATACGTCACTGTCACATCATATTTATCGTTGAAATCCAGCGTGATATTCTGTGCATATTCATAATCATAATTGACTACATAAAGAGCTGTCCTTCCCTGATAGTTAAAACATCCTATCATTGCATCACCATCTACGCGAACCAGTTCGCGCCATGATTCGCCATCTATGATACAAGTAGATAACGCGTTATCCTTTTTAGCCTGTGTACCGGTAACAATAACCCCCTTGTTCTTGGCATGCATCAACACATTATCCACAGCCGCAATCTGTTTGTTCACAGTTTGTGCATAGTAATACCATTCATTCAGATTTCCCCATGCTCCAATCATTCCGTTTCTTTGGAAATCAAAAGGTTTGCTTTCAGCCCATGCAAAGTAGTTTGGCTGGAATATGGTAAAATATTCTATTCCCTGTGCGCCATATGCCAAGTTGACATTTACATTCCATTGGAACTGCTTTTCGTTCGGATAATATGGCGTCTCAGAATCAAATCTATTCTGATTGTCATTCCACTGACTTCCTGCCTGAATGAAGGTCCAGAATGGAATGCTATGTGCCATTGCACGTTCCCGTACAACCGACAGATTGTAGAAATAATTATCCTTGGTACGTCCCTCATCCCAAACATAACTGTCATAGGAGAGATAAGGCAGACTGCAGCTTTCTATAAAATAATCCAAATAAGCAGCATAATTTTCGCTCTTATAATTTCCGTAATCCGGCAAAGCATTTGCATAGCCATATACCCCCAATTCAGCCAAATTCGATAAAATCGGGGCATATCTGTCAATCGTACGCGTGCCATCTCCCAGATGGTAATCAATCCACTGCGGTTCATCTACCACATATAAGCCGCTGAAAGCCGGATAATCGCTGTACTCACTCATACACTCCGACATCTGTTCCAGAGATATGGATGTACTATTGCTAATCGAACTGTCGTATACACAGACACCCAGACCGTATTTTTCACCCAGCTGCAACATTTTTATCACATTCTGCGGCTGACTGGCATAATCCGTATAGGAATGACTTATGAGGTTTACCCCGCTGTCAGCAATAATCTCAAACCATTCATCTGTGATAAAATTCGGTTGTTTTTCGCCGCTGTAGCTGTAGGTCGAATCCATCGGGCCGTAATATACTGCGATTGGCATTACATCCGCACCTCCGGTTGACGCAAAAGTAAATGTGTTTACCTTTTCTGCCTCCATTGGTGCAAACGTTACCTTTTCACTGTTGCAGCCACACAAAGCGGCTACAAAAGTTCCTATCAGAAGAAAGCATAATATGTATTTTGTTTTCTTATGTCTCATCATACTTGTTCCTCCTTCTCTTTGCCGCAACAATTGCACTGATTCCTACAATCAAAATACCGACCGCTGCAGTGCAAGGAATAATAAGATACCAGTTAAAGTCATCATCCTCTTTTCCTGCCTCACGAAATACCATTTCGCCTTTTGTATAGACATAATCTTCCGGAACCTCGAATTTGCTGGTTGCAAATTCCACCTCAACGAGATTTGGTTCTTTATCTAAGTTCTTCATTTTAATATTATCAACTGCGAAATTTCCCGGTCCGCAGGTCCAGATATGTACATACCCCAGCGGAGTTGTTCCATCCGCGACATCATACTCGCCAATGGTAGTGAAGTCTTTTTCATCAATCCATTTCATACCGATTGTTACATGAGCGTCTATAACCGATATTTTGACAGAAATTCCTCTTTCTTCCTCCTCCGCGAAAAACGGATACTTTTCAGATTGTGCCACAACCTCATATCCACGTGCAAACGATCTTACCGCCGAATCCCTGTCAAAGTAAATCATATCCGGCGAAAAAGTAAATCCATTATCTGCACACTCGATCAATTCATCCCCGAAGGATACGCCGAACCACATAGAGGACGCATTCAGCACATTTCCATTCTCATCCGTAATATCCTTGCGCAGTAAGTATGGTACGTCAAAAGTCAGCTCAAAGTTGGAATATTGGAACATGGTTCCAATCTGCGCCGCACCACTGTTTTCATACCACATCACGTAATTGCCGTTGTATTCTTCTATTGACATCGTACTCGGCGCATATGCGGAAGCAGCGGCTTTGGAGAAAAGCAGGTTCGCATTATAACGGTCTTCATCAAAGTTTTCTTCAAAATCCGAATTTTCCGGACGGTCATACCGATACGTTTGGATTTCAAGTTCGGACAGTGTTGCCGCGCATTTTCCCGTCTGGAAAAAGCCTACACTTCCCTCTGGGAGAAATGGTAGTTCTGCACTTGCAACCTTTTGCCCGTTTATCAGCACCACCAAGCTTCGGTTGTTATAGACCACTGCCTTGACTGCCACCTTGCTGCCTATCGAAAACCCGGCAGTTTTCGGTGCCACAGCCTCCTTTTGTCCACCCGCTTCCTCGTAGCTGCGAACAGCCAACTGCAGTCCGCCATTGTTGAGAAAAACGATTTCCACCTGACCCGCTTCTTCACTGAAGCTTTCAATATTATCAAGTCCGAATCCCAAAATAAATTCGCCATTTTCTGGCATAGACTTGATTTGCAAGGCAAAAGAAGCCGTCACAAGTTCATCTCGTTCTTCCGTCTTTTGTGCCGTACTCTTGGTAATCAGACGAGTGTACTTGGTACTTTCTTCGGAAAATACCAATTTACCGTCGTCAATTGCCACATCAGCTTCCGGGACATTCCATACTGCGGTGTTGAGTTCTTTCTCAAAGGACGAATCGTCTACTGTCACATGGCTGAGTCCCGCCTGTACTTCATATGGCTTCAAACACAGCGCGCACAAAACGAAAGCAAGCACACATGTCATTAATTTGCATGTTTTCTTCATCATATCCGTCTCCCTTATTTCACATTTGGCAGCCAGTTCAACTCGTAATTTTTTTCAATCGAATCCTCAATCTCCGCCCATACATCGTCTGCCGTTTTACGGTCACCGGTATTTTTCGAACACATTTTCTCGATATAATAAATTCCTGCGAAAGAACTTGCGCCACCGTCTGTGAAGATACGGTGTTTTGATGCGATATATTCACTCGCTATGCTTTCCGCCTGCATCAAAATCTGATACTGTATTTTCTCATAGTCCGTCCATTCTGACGTGTCCACATCTCCGTCACAGAAATTCATTGGAAGTGCAATATGAAGTGTTTCCGTATAAATCTTATAGCCCTTATCAGAGTACAGGAATTTCAAAAATTCCTTCGCCCCTTCTTTCGCCGTGGAATAGCTCGGAATATATGCACTCTCCCCTGAGTAGTTCGCTGATATAATGCCACGTGCCTGCCGGACTATCTCCCAATCCTCAGCGGAAATCTGATTACCATCTACTTCGTAGCCATCACCTTTTTTAAATTCAGAAATGTCTTTTGTTCCATCGGTTACATCGTCAATCGCTGAAATCACCAGACGCAGCACTGCGTCACTCTTAATCGTTTCGGTACGATCTGTGATTGCAGAAATCACCGGAAGCTTCATCATTGCGAAACCGTCTGTCTTACCAGCAGACTTCATTTCATTAATCAGCCAGGAACCATTAATCATCATAGCTGCATCACCGTTTAGAAACTTCGTTTGTGCAAGTACGTGATCTGTGGTATTCGAGCCGTCCATCGTATATTCCGGTGTGATAAATTTTTCATAAGTCTTCAGCACCTTGTAACGGCCATCTTTGTTCGCTAATGCCTCCTTGCTTGGGCTTTCTCCCTTTTCATCGATACATGCATAGAAATTATCCAAATAGTAATCCATGCCGTCTGCCTGCGCAAACCACGCTTCGCTGATGAAATCCCAGTATCCGCCACCTACAAAATGCGCAAACGGCGTATACCCCTTCCGGTATAACTTATCACACACAACTGCAAGCTCATCCGTTGTTCGTGGAAGCTGCGTAATACCTGCTTCCTGAAAAATCGATATATTATAAGCCACGCTTAGTACACCGCCGCCGTAAGTCAAACCATAATAGTTTCCATCTGCCGATTTTTCCAGTTTCAAATAGTTTTCCATAAATTTCTCTTTAATTGCCTTTGAGTCTCCCTTTGCTGTTGCTTCCAGCACATCATTCAGCGGTTCCATATAACGGGTGTCATAATTACGTATTCCCAGATATAAGTCGACCGTATCCGCTTCTTCCAGACCATAGGAAGCCTGCACGCTGTTAGAATCTGCCTATGCCTTATATTTCCCTTGATACTGCGGATATTCATCTTCAAAGGCCGCTATCATTGCCTCCAGCCATGCTGAATCCAATCCTGAATTCCAGTATGCAATCTCAATGTCTGTCGCTGTATTTCCTACCTTGCCAGACTTTTTCCCGCCGCAGGCTGTCATGCCCGATACCATCGTTCCTGCCACTGCAATTGCAACTGCCACTGCCAATAATCTTTTTCTTGCATTTTTCATCTTTCTTATCCTCCTTGTTATCCTTTCAGTCCACCGACAGAAATATTTGTTGTGATTACTTTGTTAAAGGCGATAAACAAAACAATCGCCGGTATGGATATAATTACGCAGGCGGCAAACAGAATATCCAATCGTGCACGATATATCATTTCCGTATTAAACTGATAGATGCCAACCGGAAGTGTCGGATGGTTCGGAAGGTATACCAATGCACTTTCATAGCTATTCCATGTACTGACCCACTGCGTCAGGAAAAGTGCTCCCAAAATCGGCTTTGCCTGAGGAAGCATAACACGGTAATAAACCTGGAAATGATTCGCCCCATCCATCTTCGCCGCCTCCGCGTAAGTCCATGACAAGTTCTTAAAATATGCAGCGTAATACAGGAATAGGGTATTAAATCCACTCATAGAGGTCAACACTTGTGCGTAGCTGTCAATCAACCCCAGCGATTTCAGCAGATTGTACGTAGCTCCTGATGTTCCATAAAGCGGCAGAGTGATCACGATCAAAATAATCGGATATATCAGCTTAGAACCCGGAAACGTGTATTTTGTCGCACAGTAGGCAAGGTTGATACTGGTTAATTGCTGCACCCCTACGCAGACTACCGAGAAATAAACACTGTTAAACAACATGTCAAAAAAGTTATTTCCATTTACATTCAATAGCCGAAATACTTCGAGATAATTATTAAAATTCCATTTATCCGGAAGCCCGAACGGATCCAGTGCCACCTCTGAGTGGGTCTTTGCTCCCGCTATGATCGCCCATATAAGAATATAGAGATAAGATGCCGCCACAATCAAAAAGATAAATGACACAAACCAATATAATGCAACTTCTCCAGGAGATTTTCTCTTCAATCTTTTAAACATAAAACCTACCTCCTTAAAATTCCACTTCATCAAACGCTTTATCCGTCCACCGTCGAATCAGCAGTGATATCGTAATAGACACCACTGTTAAACAAAGTCCCACAGCTGACATATAGTTGTACACATTGGACGTGTACCGGCTGCCTGAATTCTCATAAAGCTGAATATACATCCATGCATTCAAGGTCATCGTGTTGTATTTTCCCCCGGTCAACAGAAACACATTTCCCGACGCACCAAATATACCACAGAACATCAGCACCATCTGAAGCGCCACAGTCGGCCACACAAGGGGGACTATAATTTTTGTAAACTCCGTCCACCATGTGGTTCCGTCGATGCGGCCGGATTCTAATACATCCTCTGGAATTCTGGCAAAAGTTCCTCCCCAGATAATCAGGTCTCCCGGAAATCCAAGCCATATCATGTTCAAAAGCACCGTTATATTTGCAAATCTGGAATCGCCAAGCAGCTCCGGCGTATATCCCAGATTCAAGCTTTCACCTACCCATTTGGCAATCACACCATCCACGCTTACCAGCCTTGTAAACACCATCGCAACCGCCACCGAAAAAACAACCGTCGGTATGAAGAAAATGACGCGGAACACGTTGTATCCCGGTACTTTCTTATAAATAAAATACGATACCAATACCTTAAACGGAAAGCTGACTAATAGGATCCCAAAGGTAAGAAAGGTGTTCAAAAACGCCAGTCTCAGGTCCGAGGTCGGTAAAGCAAGCTCTGCAAAAAATCGGGTGAAATTATCAAAAGACCAGATGCCGTCTTTATTGGTAAATGCCATCGTAAATGCAGAGAAGTTTGTGTATATGTAAAACACCAAAAAGTTTACAACCGGAATAACCGTACAGGACAAGATAAAAGGCACATAAGTTTTATCCTTGATCTTCTTATTTGCTCGCTTCATGCTTTCTACCTCCCCGCAGAAAAACCACACTCACCGCCGTTGCTAAAATGAGCAGGAAAACACTTGCACACAATGCTGTCATCTTCGCCACATTAACACCGGCAGATCCCTCCGCCGTTTCATAGACCGCTCCATCCGACCATTTCGCATATAAGGTAATAGACTCGTCCACAATACTTCCAAATTCGTACTCCCTGCCATCCGCAAGTACCCATCCCTCAAATGTCGCATTTTCTTTTTTCGGATCTTCAGGC